>NZ_JBGBPR010000007.1:0-46161 GCF_041106275.1 Neobacillus sp. BF23-41 | reverse complement strand
TTAAAAGTTTTACAGATAATATGAAGAGGGAGAAGAAATTCAACATTGAAGTTCCTAAAGATTTAAAATTTAAAAAGGCGGCTAATTTCCATGACCTGCTTGCCTCATTGAAATTAAAATGGGTAAAAATTAATCGTGGCGGTCCTGAGAAGTTAGAAGGTGTACTCTGTGATGTAAGTAAAGATATTGTTTCTTTGGTCATTAATAAGGAAATTGTTCGCCTTTCCATGGTCGACATTAAAAATATTAGTAATTGAGTAACAATTGATTAGTCTGAAGCCGAAAAACAACAGTCACGTCATAAAGCTTTAAAATCAAACGGTGACAGTCAAAAAAAATATGACCAAAAGTAGCAAAAAGGTAACTTCGCAAAAACATCAATTGAAGATGCTGAAAGTAATCAATCAGATCTCTTATCCACTATGGAAAAGATATTACGAAATTATATTATAACCATTCAAAATTAAGATTTTTAAGAGCACGTTGCATTGCATCAGCTTTATTTGCTGGCGGAGAAGCTGTTTCTCAATTGTGAAAATAAAATATGAATCTAAAATCTCCCACATTATTTAAAATTTAGGGCTTCTTAGCGACCGATCTTGGTCAGAAGAAGAGAGAAGGGTCGCTTATAAAGCGTCTATGCGACTGATCTTGGTCAGAAGAAGGGAGAAGGGTCGCTTATAAAGCGTTTATGCGACCGATCTTGGTTAGAAGAAGAGAGAAGGGTCACCTATGAAGCGTCTAAGCGACCGAATTCGGTCAGAAGAAGAGAGAAGGGGCGCCTATTAAGTGTCTAAGCAACCGAACTCGGCAAGAAGAAGTTAATAGGTACGATTAACCTTTAATTGTTACCAATTTTTAGATTTTTTCGCAGAAAAATTGGATTTTTCGTAGAATGAAGTTTTGAGTGTTGAAGATAGTTCCACACAACAAAATATTTTTTGTGAACAATTTCACAAATTGTTCAATAATAGGACAGCTATGGAATTGATTTTTCATGTATATTATCACTATAGTCATGTTGTTTATATAACTAGGGGGTTTACCAATGAAAAAGATATTTCAAATAATACTAACTTTAGGACTTATTATGACACCTTTTTTTGCACAAGCACATGTGAAATGGTTCACAAATGTTGCGCCACATAAGGAGTCTATAGAACATATATTATCACCGATGTTTATATTTTTAACGTTAATTGCAGCTATTGTATTAGCCGCATTGACTTTGATCATTCCCAAAATGACTGAATGGGGACCTGTGAGGAAAATGGAGGAGGGACTCTCTGGTTTAAGAAAGTATTCTCGATATCTACTCAAATACGGGACAGCAGTTGCACTAATGATTCAAATGGTAAATGGAACGCTATTTGCACCTGAGTTTCATGTTAGTAGTAATTATATTATTGTATTGACGTGGATTAACATTGGATTATTATTGATTCCGCATCATATCTCGACAAAAATAGGTGCTTCGGTTTTATTAGGATTATTTATTTATGTTACAATCCATCATGGCATTTTTTATATGTTAGACTACGGATTTTATGTAGCTATCATCGGTGTTTTATTGGTAGGAAATACAAAGATGGAGAAGGCAGGGTTCCCATTTCTCTATTTAGGGACAGGGTTATCACTTAGCTGGGTCGCCGTTGAAAAATGGGTTTATCCAGGTATGGCATTAGATATTGTCACAAACCATCATGTGCCTACATTTGGCTTCGCACCAGAGTTGTTTGTTGTAATGGCGGCATTTATCGAGTTTGTCGTGGGTTATTTGTTAGTTGTCGGTATCTTAAATCGTGTGTTAGGTTTTGTGGTAACAGGCATTTTTATCTCAACCACGATGCTCTTTGGAATGACAGAAGTCATCGGCCATTTCATGATTCACATTGTATTAATCATCTTCATTATTGAGGGTGTTTCATTCTATAACCCGCCGATTAAAATGCATAAAACTAAAACAGATCAATTTATCTTTGTATTTTTAAACTTCATTTTTGTGCTAGCAACCTTTTTATTGATTTACTATCGTTTCGCATAAGGCCATTTGTAGTGAGATTTTTCTTAAAGACTTAAACTGAGTACTAATGATCTTGTCTAAATATATAATCGTTCTAAATTTTATTTGCTAACACATATTGATTAAGTACATGGAGGTGGTCAAGTGGAAACGATCCGAAATATGTTTGAGCATTTAAACTGGGCTAATCAAAGAATTCTTGAAACCTTGCAAAATATGGAAGGGGAGAACAAACAGGTTAACAATCTATTCTCACATATCCTTCTGGCAGAACATGTGTGGTTTACTAGGTTAATAGGGTCAGACAGTTCAAAAATACCTATCTGGGCAGAGGTCAGTTTAGGTGCTTGTACAGAAATGGTTAACAAAAATAATCTAAACTTTAAAGAATTTCTTTCTGGGTTATCTATTCCTGCTCTCGATCAGATCGTGTCATACAGAAATAGTAAAGGCAATGAGTTTAATAATTCGGTAAGAGATATCTTGACCCATGTTGCACTACATGGTCAATATCATCGAGGACAGATCAATCTACTTCTCAGAGCAAATGAAATCGAACCTGTTAATGTTGATTTTATTACATTTAGGAGATAGATGAAGGAATCTGGTATCAATAGGTGTTATTAAGCAAGATTTATAATGATTTAAGATAATAAATGTTAATGAAAAGCTCTAGACCCAATCGTTAGGTTGGTCCTAGAGCTTTTATTTTTTGTATTCAATTATAAAATTCCTAAAAAAAACATAATACAAAGTCGATTTGTGCGACGGTTCGAGTAAAGCCTTCTTTTTCTTATAGTCTATGTGGAGAATGCTGTATTCTTCTTGTAGAAATGGTTCCTAATCGAATCGATATGATTATAGAAATAATAGCGAGAACTACAATCATAGAGACAACACCAAGCCAGCCAAAACTACTAAAAAATGTACCACTGGCCGTTCCTCCAATACTTGAACCCGCATAATAGAAAAACAAATATAGGGATGCTGCTTGTGCTTTGTCGTGAGTAGCAAGTTGTCCTACCCAACCACTTGCAATCGAATGGCCAGCAAAAAATCCGTAAGTAAAGATGGCTATTCCGATAATTTTTAACCATAAAGACGAATCTAACGTTATACATGCACCTAACAATACAATGAATAATGACATCAGTAATAATTTTCTTTTACCGTATTGATCAGCTAACATGCCCATCCAAGTAGAGCTAAATGTTCCAACAATATACACTATAAATATAAATCCAACTAAGGTTTGACTTAATGAATAGGGTGGCACTATGAGCTGAAAACCAATATAGTTATATAAAGATACAAAGCATCCCATTAATAGAAATCCAGTGAAAAATAGATAAAGGAGACCTGGTTCTTTAAATTGGACAAACAATGAGGTTACTAACTTCTTTATTTCAAATTTTCGGGGTTTGAAATGAGTAGATTTCGGTAAAATAAACCAAAAAATAAGGCTAGCAAGTAAACTAATCATTCCAATTACGGCTAAAGCTACATGCCAATTAAAATGATCTGTTAAAATTCCACTAATTATTCGACCACCCATGCCACCAATGGAGTTCCCACTTATGTATAATCCCATTCCCATCCCTAAACTTTTCGGTTCAATCTCCTCTCCTAAGTAGGCCATTGCTACAGCAGGCAATCCAGCTAATGAAATCCCTTGTAATATTCTACATAAGATTAATAGATGAAAACTCGGACTAAACGCTGTTAAAATGGATAGAATCGATGAAGCAAATAAAGAAATAGTCATGACTGGTTTCCGGCCAAATACTTCTGATAAAGAACCAGCAATCAACATACTTATGGCTAAAGCGATTGTAGTAGAGGACAAGCTTAAACTTGATACGGCTGGTGAAATATGAAATTCCTTCCCTATCTCAGGTAGTAATGGTTGGGTACCCCAAAGGATGGCAAATGTATTAAAACCACCTGCAAATAAAGCTATGTTTACCATTTTAAATGTGTGTGTCCCACGCTGAATATAACCCATTATTAAAGCATACTCCTTTAGTTGTTTTAAAATAAGGTTTTATTATTTATATCTACTTATCATACTCCTCCTTTTACATAAGTTCTATTAAAATCCTTTTAAGAAACAATGCTAGAAATAAATAGATAAAGAGTTAATGCTAAATACGGGTAGTGCAGACATCTTATTAATGTTCACCGTATTGACATAATTATTAAAAACACTTAAACTTGTCAAAGTGGTGTTCGAATTTTGTTCACAATGTTTGAATGCCACTTTAAAAAGTAAATGGATTGGTAAAAAGTATTTTAAAATGCTTGATATACATCCATCACAAAAGATCTATGTACTATTACATAGTTGTTTTGTGATGGATTTTTTTATTTTCTGGAGGTATAGGGAATGGCAATCAACATGGTTACTGTATCGATTAATGGCGTAAAGCAAGTAGTCGAAGAGAATGGAAGAATATTAGATTATTTAAATAACCAAGGAATAGAACATCCACACATCTGTTATTCGGAAAATACAGGTCCTATTCAGACCTGTGATACATGTATGTGTGAGATAGATGGAAAATTAATGAGGGTCTGTTCTACCACTTTTACTAGTGGGATGGAGATAAAAACAAACTCAGAATTAGCAAAGTCTGCACAAACAGAAGCAATGGACCGAATTTTAGAAAATCACATGCTGTATTGCACCGTTTGTGATAACAATAATGGCAACTGCCGCGTACATAACACGGCTGAACTGTTAGAAATTGAACATCAAACACGTCCATTTCGTTCGAAAGGGTATGAAGTGGATATGTCCCATCCTTTCTACCGCTATGATCCGGACCAATGTATCCTTTGCGGTAGATGTGTAGAGGTCTGCCAGGATGTTCAAGTAAATGAAACCCTATTAATTGATTGGGAAAGCAAGATGCCGCGTGTGAACTGGGATGGCGGCAAGTCGATTAATGAATCGTCATGTGTGTCGTGCGGCCAGTGTGTGACTGTTTGTCCGTGTAATGCCTTAATGGAAAAATCCATGCTGGGTGAAGCTGGATTCATGTCGGGGATCAAAGATGATTTGCTTACACCGATGATCGACCTTATCAAAGCTGTGGAACCAGGCTACAGTGGCATATTTGCTGTTTCAGAAGTGGAAGCAGCAATGCGGGATACGAGAACAAAGAAAACCAAAACCGTTTGTACATTTTGTGGTGTAGGTTGCACCTTTGAAGTGTGGACAAAGGGCCGGGAAATCTTAAAAGTAGAACCAGTTGAACAATCACCGGTGAACAGCATTTCTTCTTGTGTAAAAGGTAAATTCGGCTGGGATTTTGTGAATTCAGAAGAACGATTAACCACTCCACTGATTCGCAAAGGAGATGAATTTGTTCCAGCAAGCTGGGATGAAGCACTCACACTTATTTCTAATAAATTAGGTAACATTCAACAAACCTATGGCAAGGATTCGATTGGTTTTGTTTCTTCTTCTAAAATAACCAACGAGGAAAACTATTTGATGCAAAAATTAGCCCGCCAAGTGTTTGGAACCAATAATGTAGATAACTGCTCACGATATTGTCAATCTCCTGCAACAGATGGGTTATTGTCAACGGTTGGTTTCGGCGGTGATTCTGGAACGATCCAAGATATTGCCAAAGCTAGTTTGGTTATCATCATTGGCGCGAATCCAACGGAAGGACACCCAGTTTTAGCTACCCGAGTAAAACGAGCTCATAAGCTAAATGGTCAAAAATTAATTGTTTCCGATTTACGTAAACATGAAATGGCGGAACGCTCAGATCTTTTCATTCATCCGAACCAAGGAACAGATTTTGTTTGGCTTAGTGCGGTCGCAAAATACATCATTGACAAAGGCTGGGAAAACAAGCAGTTTATCCGTCAACATGTTAATCAATATGAAGCATTTGTAAAACACTTAGAAATATATACGTTAGATTACGCCCAAAAGGAAACAGGAATAGCAAAAGAGTCCTTAATGGAAGTGGCGAAAATGATAGTTGAAGCAGACGGAACCTGTATTCTTTGGGGAATGGGTGTTACTCAAAATATTGCTGGCAGTTATACGTCTGCAGCCATCTCAAATCTGTTATTACTGACAGGTAACTATATGCGCCCAGGTGCTGGTGCTTATCCGCTTCGTGGACATAATAACGTCCAAGGTGCTTGTGATATGGGGACTCTGCCCGGATGGCTTCCTGGAAATCAACATATTTCAAATGATGAAGCAAGACAAAAGTTCGAACAAGTGTACGGAGTGGAAATCTCCCATAAACCAGGTAAGGATAATATTCAAATGCTCGAATCAGTCGAGACGGGCGATTTAAAAGCCATTTACCTAGTCGGCGAAGATATGGCTTGGATTGACGCTAATGCCAATCATGTCCATGAAACACTATCAAAACTAGACTTTTTTGTCGTTCAGGATGTCTTTTTTACAAAAACAGCGCAGTTTGCTGATGTGATTCTTCCAGCGGCACCTTCACTAGAAAAAGATGGAACCTTCACCAATACAGAACGTCGTGTTCAACGACTTTATCAAGTACTCGAACCACACGAAGATTCAAAACCAGATTGGTGGATTATTCAGCAAGTAGCGAATCATATGGGGGCCGATTGGAGCTTCCAGCATCCAGGTGAAATATTTGCAGAAATGGCCAGCCTTGCACCGATTTTTGCAGGGGCGAGTTATGAGATGTTGGAAGGGTGGAATAGCTTTTTCTGGGGCAGCCATACAGGAGAAAGCACACCGCTTTTATTCACAGACGGTTTCAATTTCCCTGATAAAAAAGCGGTGTTTTCATTAATGGAATATGTTCCACCAGTCCGATTTGGAAAGGAATTTGATCTGACTTTAAATAATGGACGGTTATTGGAACATTTCCATGAAGGCAATTTAACCAACAAATCAAAAGGTTTGCTATATAAGCTACCAGAGGTATTTGTCGAAGTCTCTCCGGAATTTGCAGCGGAACGGGAAATTTCTGAAGGGGCATTGGTCAGGTTAATTTCCCCTTATGGAGCGATTAAGTTAAGGGCAACGATTACTAGCCGCGTACAGGGAAAGGAATTATATGTTCCAATGCACTCTGTCAGTCATGAAAATGCCATTAACCTTTTAACAGGAAGTGCTGGTGATGTGCATACACGTACTCCTGCTTATAAACAAACACAAGTGAGGATGGAAGTGATCAAAGCAAGAGGCGAATCACCGATTCCAGCCTTTAATCATCGGAATGCGAAAAGAACGCCACAAAATGGAGTAGAGGTATTCCGCAAATGGGAACGGGACGATTATCAGCCGATTGCGTCAGTAAACGAATATATCAAACCAGGGGTATAAAAGGGGAGAATCAACGTGGCAAAACCAATTACTGCTTTTGCAAATAGACAAAAGTCAGAAGAAGAACTTCATTTCGAGAAAATTGACCATTTAGTTGATCATGTCATCCAAAATGCTGATGGATTAAAACAAACCATTGCCCTTCTGCATGAACTTCACGAAAGTGGAATACTAGAAGCGCTTGTGTCCCTTGTCCAGGCAAAAGAGAAAGTGGCGAAAATAGCTGTTGATCAAATGGTACGGCCACCTGTAACCAATCTTATTAACAATGCGATGGCGGCAGCAGGGGCGTTAACGGAATTAGATCCTGCTTTTACTAAAAAACTAGTCGATGGCGTATCAACTGGTATGAAAAACGCAGAAGAAAGTGTGAAAAACGGAGAAAAGGCAGGAGTGATGGATCTTTTTAAAGCGATGAAAGATCCTGATATCAATCGGACCATTTTATTTGGGATTCATTTATTAAAAGGAATTGGTGAAGGTTTAAAGGATTGAATCCTCTTAAACCTTCCTTTACTAACGATTTATTTTTAGAGAAAGCGGGAAAAATAGTGGAATCAAAGATTTTAACCCAATGTATTATAAAGTTTGCACAGTTAGTTAAGAACATTACTTTAATTGCGTTGCTGTTCCTTTTGATCTATTTAATGCTGAGGCAAACTTACTATATTGGAATATATGCCATCTATGATTCAAAAAGTGTTCATTTGATATTAGAACAAATTTTAAACTTTTTTCTATATCTTTCCTTTTTCTCAATGATAGTAATTTACCTTGAAAAACGTGAAAATTTCTCACTGCGTTATTTAATTTACATTGGAATTACCGCAACTGTACGTTACATTATCGTTAATCGTTCAGATGCGATGCAAAACCTGTTATTAACGCTTGTTATTCTATTGCTTATTTTTGGTTATCTTTTGTTAACTCCATCTATGAATGAATTGCGAAGTTATTTTAAGAACAGGAGGTGGCAGCGCATTGAGCAAAAAAGAACATCAATTCAATGAAATTGTCCGGAAGGTAAGAAAAGACTTATTTGGAAAAGGTCCAGAATCCATTAAAACAGTATTCTGTGAAAATATGGCGATTACGACTCTCAGAGGTAATTTAACTCCTGTTGAGAAGTTTATCATGCACAGTCCTGAAGGGTTTGAACAAGTACACCGGGCAAGAACAAAAATGATTCAAGAGCATTATAAACAACATAAGCCGGTTGAGATGGAAGACATCATTCAATCAAAATTACTGAATCTATTCTCAGACATCAATATTGAGGAAGATGTTGCGATATCGGTCTTTTTATTTGAAAAACCGATTGAGGGGTGAGGAACTTGTTACTGCAGAATGAAACTAGTTTTTCGATTGTTCGTTTTAAGGATGGGGAATTATCTAGAACAGATGATACGATTGTGACCGAGTTTCCCATCACGATTAAACTCAATCAAGTAGAATTTGCGACACTGGTGTGTACGCCAGAATATCTAGAAGAGATGGTTATTGGTTTTTTGGCATCGGAAAATGTGATTAAACACTTTGATGATATAGAAGATATTTGGATCGAAGAAGGCCGGGGCTTTGCGCATGTTACGGTAAAACAGCAGCCAGATTTATACGAAAAATTAAGGTCCAAACGCTATGTAACCTCTTGTTGCGGAATGTCAAGGCAAGGATTCTATTTTGTCAATGATGCGTTAACGGCTAAGAAACTCCATCATATCAAATTGACACTCACACCTAATAAATGCATTTCGCTTATGAAGGCATTACAGCAAGAAGCGGCGACATTTAAGCGGACAGGCGGGGTTCATAATGCGGCATTGTGTGACCAAAATGGGATGTTGGTCATGCGAATGGATATCGGCAGGCATAATGCCCTTGATAAATTGTATGGTTTTTGTGTTAAGGATTCCATTCCAACTAACGATAAAATTCTTGTGTTTAGTGGAAGAATCTCAAGTGAAATTTTAATAAAAGCATCTAAAATGGGATGCTCTGTTGTTCTATCGAAAGCCGCTCCGACTGAACTAGCCCTTGAGATGGCAAACAAACTTGGTATTACAACGGTTGGGTTTATTCGTAACCAAAGTTTTAATATCTACACGCATGATTGGAGAATACAAGAATAGAGTTGTAATTGTAACCACCAGTTTTTGCAATAGAGTGCGAGGCACAACCAGCAATTGGATTGTGCCTTGTGCTTTTTTTTGAATGCTGCACGTCAAAATGCATATTGCAAACGAATTTGAAATTGAGGAAACAATGGATTATTTGAGGCGGTATGAATTTAAGGGTATTGTTTTTGGTTGAACCAATTAGAGCAATTAGAGTACCTTACACTTTTTCTTTGTAAAATCTATATTTAGGAGCTATTAAAAGGAGAAACTAACAACGATACAAAGAAATGGTTCAGGACAATAGCCAAAGTAGCTATGATAAAACTTTTAAAGGAAATTTAAATATAAATGATCGCTATTTAGTAAAAGCTTTATATGTCTCCCAATTAGGTTATATGATCCGAGAAACTACTGTACACCAATGTGGGTCAATACAAATTTACATGCTTCGCAGGGCTATCTTCTCAAATTTCCCCAAATAAAATAGTTCTTTTTCTTTGTTATTAATATGTAAATCAGTATAAAACATCTTATTCTTGAAAATTACTATTGTCCCACAGTTACTTTACGTGATAAAATCTGAATATTATAAATTTTTTTATAATAATTTACGATAGTAAGGGAAACTGTTTCCTTTATTGTTCACCAGGAGAATACATAAATAGTGGTTTAATTTGGGGAGGATTAACAGATGAAAAAGAGTTTAGCGTTATTATTGTGTGGAGTGTTATTGTTGCTTTCAGCATGTGGAGCGGGAAGTAAGGAAGCTGGCGGAGAGGAAAAGGAGAAAAAAGAGAAAGTGGTGAAAATAGGCATTACGCAAATTGTCGAGCATCCGTCTCTTGATGCTGCACGAGAGGGTTTTATCGCGGCTCTGAAGGATGCCGGCTATGAAGAAGGAAAGAACTTGAAGCTTGATTACCAAAATGCCCAGGGAGACATGAACAATAATATGTCCATTGCCCAAAAATTGGTTGCAGACAAGAATGACCTTATTTTGGCTATCGCCACGCCTAGCGCTCAGGCGGTGGTCAAGCAGACGAAGGATATTCCAATATTGTTTACCGCTATTACTGATCCGGTCGGGGCTGAGCTTGTCCAAAGCCTAGAAAAGCCAGGCGGGAATGCGACAGGCACATCTGATACGCACCCAGATGCGATAAAGAATACGATTGCTGCAATTAAATCATTTATTCCCGATGCCAAGAAGGTGGGGATCATATATAACAACGGTGAACCCAACTCTGTTGTAAATGTTAAACATGCTAAGTCAGCTTTAGAGGCAGCAGGTCTGGAGGCGGTTGAAACTACCATAACTGCTAGTACCGAAGTAAAGCAGGCAGCCGAGTCAATGGTAGGGCGTGCGGACGTATTATACATTCCTAAGGACAACACCGTCGTATCTGCCCTAGAATCGGTTATAACTGTAGCCAATGCCCAAGATATCCCAACCTTTGTAGGTGAAGGCGATTCTGTAAAACGCGGAACCTTCGCATCTTATGGATTTGACTATCACGATCTAGGCTACTCTACCGGTAAAATGGCTGTGGAAATTCTCAAAGGAAAAAAACCAAACGAAATTCCTGTCGGCTTCCCAGAAAACCTTGAGCTGTTTATCAACAAAAAAGCCGCTAAAGAGGAAGGAATCACCTTAACAGAGGAGATGCTAAAGAACGCGAAGATAGTAGGAGAATAAATCTACATTTATTTGTAACCTGCCGTAAACATGGCAGGTTATTTTTGACTATATTACTCAAAAAGCACTTGCTCGTGTTAGTAGCAAGTGCTTTTTTTTCTAAATTATGAAAGCTAGATCTCTAACAGTTTAGCTTTTTGACATACATTATACCCCAAATAGTTCAGCGAATTTCGCTTGATCAAATCCTAGGACGAACTCTTCACTATCTTCGTCCTTGATAATAGTTACTGGTGTAGCAGAAGCACCTAGTTCAATAAGTTCTTGAAGATATTGATCGTTTTTACGGATGTCTTTTTCTTCAAACTCAATCCCATTTTCTTTTAACCATAGTTTTTCCGCATGACAAGGCGGGCACGTCTCTTGGGAATAAATAATCACTTTTTTCATTTTACGACCTCCACTTCATAATAGTCATTCTACACTGAATTCTCTTTTCATGTGTAATTTATATTCTCTAGTTCAATATTCAACGGAATCTACATTTACAAAAAGCATCATAATAAAGTGAAAACCCTCTATCAGCGGATAGAGGGTTTTCACTTTATTATATGGCTTATTTCTTTTCTAAGAAAAATGGTCAACCTATTACAAACTCTAATAGCTCGTGTCAGACACCTTTTTGTGATGCTTATTATACAAATTTTTGTATATTTATAAATCAAAAAACCCATGCATATTGAAAAAACTTCCTTTTAACGCCTATAACGTGAAAACGCTTACTAAAAAAAACAGCATAAATATTCAAAAAATTTACTAAAAAGGATTGTCAAACTATGTTTTTTCAAATATAATCTATTTATTGATGTAACATAATATAACATGAAATTGCGAGGTAATATAACATGACAAAAACATTAATTTCAAACGCACCTGCAATTGCAACAACTTTTGAACAAATTAAAGAAACGATCAACGAAAAAAGTGTTGAACTATTACACTTGCAATTTGTCGATATTGAAGGGATCTTAAAGCACGTTACGGTAACAGTTGAGCAACTAGAAGATGTCGTAGAAGGTAAAATGATGTTTGATGGTTCTTCGATTAAAGGTTTTTCACCTATTAATAAATCGGACCTTTATCTTCAACCAGATTTAACTACTTTTGCGGTTCTTCCTTGGACAGTTGAAGAGGGGTATTCAGAAGCACGTTTCTTATGTTCTGTTAAGAACCCAGACGGAACACTGTTTGAAGGAGATACAAGAAATGTGCTGAAGAAAACGGTGGATCGTGCTGCTGATCAAGGCTACACTATTTCAGTTGGTCCTGAGTTAGAGTTTTTCCTTTTTAAAACGGATGAAAATGGGTATGCAACGCAAGAACTTGGTGATAAAGCAGGCTATTTCGAGCCATCTCCACATGATCTTGGCGAGCGCGTTCGTTTAGAAATTTACCGTGCCTTAAAAGCAATGGGCTTTACAATTGAAGCATCTCACCACGAAGTTGCAGAAGGACAACATGAAATTAACTTTAAGTATGCGGATGTATTAACGGCGGCTGACCTATCAACTACTTATAAATGGGTCGTGAAAACCGTTGCGAAGAAGTTTGGATTGTACGCTACATTTATGCCAAAACCAGTATTTGGAATCAACGGTTCTGGTATGCATGTCAATATGTCTTTCTTTAAAGGAAGCGAAAATGTATTCTTCGATCCTTCAGATGAGTTACAATTATCGGACAAAGCCTACCAATTTATTGCAGGTGTCCTAGAAAACGTCAAGAGCTTTACGGCCGTAACAAACCCGCTAGTAAACTCTTACAAGCGTTTAGTGCCAGGCTATGAAGCACCTTGTTACATCGCTTGGTCTGCTTCTAACCGTTCAGCGTTGATTCGTATTCCAGCCAAAAAAGGTTTGGCAACACGTGTAGAATTACGTTGTCCAGATCCATCCGCAAACCCTTACTTAACATTTGCTGTTATTGCATCTGCAGGATTAGATGGAATTGAACAAGGATTAGAAGCACCAGCTCCAATTAATGAAGATATCTTCCATATGACGGAAGAGGAAAGAGCATTCCTCGGTATTGATAACCTTCCTGGTAGTTTAGCAGAGTCAATCAAAGCGTTAGAATCAGGTGAGATTGCTGCTAAAACACTAGGAGAGCACGTATACAGCCAGTATGTCTCTATGAAGAAAGCAGAATGGGATAGCTACCGTACAGCTGTTCACACATGGGAAATCGATAACTATCATACAAAATTCTAATATAAAAAGCGGGACAACAGTGCTGATAATAGCCCTTGTTTCCCGCTTTTTTTGTATAGAAATAAATTAAAGGACAGCCTCTAATAAGAGATTGTCCTCCACTTTTGGCCATTGCGCAAAATTTATTATGCCAAGCTGGATTAATCCTGAATGCTATTTCACTTACAGTGATGCCACGCCTTCTTGAATAGGCATAATCCGAAGATAAGGAATGCAAGGAAGCCAATTAAAGCGATAAGGAAGTTTACTACGGTAACAATTAGACCACTTAGGCCGATTATTCCAAGCAACATAGTCACCCAGTGGAATGCGACAAACAATAACCAAATAACACCTGTTAAAAATCCAAGGAAAATCCCAGAAATGCCACAGGAACAATGGTTATGACCCATCTGATTTCACCTCCTGTCTATTTATGGTTGTTCGATATTAATGTATGCAGTTGCTTGACAACTTGTTTATGCAAACACGAAAAGCGGGCTCAAAAAAGGCGCTAATAAAAAGTTTCTGACACTTTTGCACTAATTGTGTTTATATAGTAGTAGAGGAAAACGTTATTGGGATTGGGCCGAATGAATACTATCCCTTCATACATAACGAACAATAAAATGGATTGTTTGGAGAAAGGAAGATTTCTATGCATTTAAACACAAAACTATGTGACCTACTGGATATTGCCTATCCAATTATCCAAGCTGGAATGGCTGGAGGTCCTACAACCGTAGATCTTGTTGCTAGTGTATCTAACGCTGGTGGGTTAGGGACTTTGGGTGCGGCATATATGAAACCGGAGGAAATAAGAAAAGCTATCAGAGAAATTAAGGATCGGACAACAAAGCCATTTGCCGTGAACTTGTTTTGTACAAATTTGAAAGATCATTATGAAGGAGTCGAAGAGTCACAGAAGGTACTTAATGACATTAGAGGGAAATTAGGGATCGAATTCACTGAGCAACAAGTCGTAACGAACAACTTCTTTGAGGAACAGTTTGAAGTATTAATCGATGAAAACGTACCTGTCATTTCAACTGCATTCGGTATCCTTCCCAAAGATAAAATGATAGTCGCAAAGCAACATAACATTATCATTACTACCATGGTAACAACTGTTCAAGAAGCACTGATTGCCGAGGAAAATGGGGTAGATATTATCATTGCCCAGGGGAGTGACGCAGGTGGTCATCGAGGAACCTTTGTAATTGGAAAAAATACCCATGATGCAGCAATCGGAACCTTTTCACTTGTCCCTCAAATCGTGGATGCTGTTTCGGTGCCGGTTGTTGCTGCAGGGGGAATAATGGATAGTCGCGGCCTAGTTGCCTCATTAGCATTAGGTGCACAAGGGGTTCAAATGGGAACCGCTTTTTTAACGACCCTTGAGTCGGGAGCACATCCTGTATATAAACAATCACTAATCAACAGTACAGAAGAAAGTACGGTAATAACGAAAGTATTTTCCGGCCGTCCAGCGAGGGGAATCAACAATGCTTTTATTCAAACATACCATGACGCCAATATCTCTCCAGCTGATTTCCCAACCCAAAATACCCTGACTAATGATATTCGTAGAGAAGCAGCTTTGCAAAATAATCCCGAATATATGTCATTATGGGCAGGTCAGGCAACAAGACTATTACAAAACGAAGTATCCGCTAGTAAAATTATCCATGATATAGTTACAGGTGCCACACGTTTACTATCTTTCAAATAGTTTGGGACAAACCATGATTCTAAAACACGTTGAAAACAGATTATTGAAATTTCGAATTCCTACCATTGTAGCGTTGAGTATAGTAAAATAAGTGAGGATTAAAAAAATTAACTATAGAAATAGAAATAGTGTGGAGGATCTAAGGTGACATACCAACAAAACAAAAGATTTAAACTTTTTTCATTGAATTCAAATCAAAAGCTAGCAGCAGAGATGGCAGAGCTATTGGGCTGTGAGTTAGGCAAAAGTTCAGTATCTCATTTTAGTGATGGAGAGATTCAAATCCATATAGAAGAAAGTGTACGAGGCAGTGAAGTTTATATCGTTCAATCTACTTCCTACCCTGTTAATGATAATATTTTGGAACTCCTCATTATGATTGATGCCTTAAAAAGAGCATCAGTTGGAGTAATCAATGTTGTCATACCATACTATGGGTATGGGCGGCAAGACAGAAAGGCGCGTTCGCGCGAGCCAATTACGGCTAAACTAGTCGCTAACCTTTTAGAAACTACTGGAGCGACTAGAATTCTTACAATGGACCTCCATACTTCACAAATTCAAGGTTTCTTTGATATCCCTGTTGAACATCTATATGGTGTTCCGATCCTTGGACAGTATTTTCAGGAAAAGGGATTGGAAGATATTGTTATTGTGGCGCCTCATAACGGCAGCATCGGCAGAGCGAGGAAAGTAGCCAACCTATTACATGCTCCTATTGCTCTAATCGATAAAAGAAGATTTGAAGAAAATGGTGTCGAAACCACTAATGTAGTTGGTAATGTAGAAGGAAAAAATGTGATTATTATTGACGATTTAATTGATACAGGAGAAACCATTGTGTTAGCAGCAAAGGCGCTTGCAGAAAATGGGGCAAAATCCATTTATGCCGGGTGTACTCATCCTGTTTTTACAGACAAAGCGATTGAGAAAATTGAAGCATCACCAATTAAAGAATTAGTGGTGACGAATACCATTCAGTTACCTGATGATAAAGTCATTAGCAAAATCAAAACGATATCTGTTGCTCCATTGCTTGTAGAAGCAATCGATCGGATTCATAATGAAAAAGCAGTAAGTCCGTTATTTGAATAAGTTTATTGTGCCAAGCCAACAATTTTTTTTGTTGGCTTTTTTATTTGTTAGAGAATATAGAAAAGGATTAGGACCAGATAATAAACCCTGGTGTTGGGTGGGAATTAGGAATCTAAATAATTTACAATGTTAATTAAAGTGATATTATTAAAAGAGTGAATATTATTTTAATGGCTTGTTTTAATACCAGATACTAAAATCTTAGTATATTTATTACAGGCAAAGCTCCATAGGGAGCCCATAAATCCTATCAAGATTGGAGTTAACTACTTTGGAATTGAAATCATTGATCGCACCAGAACACTTTAATTTAGCAAGTGAAATTTCAAAGCATGACTCAGATAAAATCGCCTTGCGCTGGGAAAATGACCTTGGGGAAACAAAAACAATCTCTTATGCTCAGTTAATCACGAAAGCAAATAAACTTGCCAATGGGTTAACTAAATTAGGATTAGAGAAAGGGGACCGGGTTGTCGTAATGACCACTCGTCTCATTGAATCTTATGTCATCTATTTAGCATGTTTAAAGGCAGGATTTGTCATTAGTCCTACTTCAGAATTGCTTCGGGCAAAGGATTTAGTTTATCGCTTAAATCATTCTGAAGCTAAAGCCGTCATTTCATATTCTGATTTGGTAAAAGAATTTGAAAATATTAACGAGAAAACACCGTTTTTACAATTTAAAATCGCGTTCGGTCTAGAAGTACCCAATTGGCTCTCGTTAGAAGCGTTAATCGAAGAGGAATCAGAAACCTTTATCGATGTAGATACGCTAAGTGAGGATAATGCCTTTTTGGCTTATACATCCGGGACCACCGGACAGCCAAAAGGTGTGGTCCATAGCCATGGATGGGGATATGCTCATTTAAGAATTGCCGCTTCAAAATGGCTGAATATTAGTGAGGAGGATCTGGTTTGGGCCACAGCTTCCCCAGGGTGGCAAAAATGGGTCTGGAGTCCTTTTTTATCGATATTGGGTTCAGGAGCAACAGGTTATATCTATCATGGCAGGTTCAATCCACATAAATATTTACGGCTTCTTCAAAATAACAAAGTAAATGTTTTATGCTGCACACCTACTGAATATCGGATGATGGCTAAACTAGATGACCTTTCAAACTTCGATCTATCGCCATTACATACCGCTGTTTCCGCAGGAGAGGCACTTAATCGTGAAGTAATCGATGTGTTTAAAAATCAATTTAACATTCTGATTCGGGATGGGTACGGTCAGACTGAAAGTACGTTACTGATTGCCAATTTAAATATAGATGAGAAAAAATTAGGCTCAATGGGGCAGCCACTGTTATCAGAATTTATTGAAGTGGTTGATGAAAATGGCCAACCTGCTCCTATAAAGGAAGTTGGGACGATTGCGATTAGAAGCGATTTCCCAGCATTATTTAAACAGTATTATAAAAATCCCGAGACAACGGCGGCCTCCTATAATAATCAATACTTTTTAACGGGTGACAGGGCATTTAAAGACGAGGATAACTATTATTGGTTCCAAGGAAGAAAAGATGATGTAATCATCAGCTCTGGCTATACGATTGGACCTTTTGAAGTGGAAGATGCTTTAATGAAACATAAATCGGTGAAAGAGTGCGCGGTAGTCGCTTTACCGGACCCGATCAGAGGAAACATTGTCAAAGCATTTGTGGTATTGAAAGATGGGATTTCAGGCACAATTGAACTAACCAAGGAATTGCAGGGCTTTGTTAAAAATTTAACAGCACCTTATAAATATCCACGGGTGATTGAATATATCGAGGCACTACCTAAAACAGATTCAGGAAAAATTCGTCGTGTAGAACTGCGAACGCAGCGATAATAGAAAATTAGCCAATTGACGATACAGACAGACAAGTTTTAATAAATTTCTGCTAAGATGAGAAGGAATATAGTAAACATACTATTTTTTACGTCTTTGAAGGAGGCACCTCTTGGATCAACTAGGAGTCATTTCGCTGGGAGAAGCATTTGTAGACTTTATTTCAATTGATCATACCAATAACCACTACAAGCAGCTGTTGGGAGGTGCTACCGTTAACGTAGCAGTGGGGACAAGGAGACTTGGGATTCCTGCTTATTATTTATGTAAACTTGGGACCGATGAAATTAGTCAATTTGTAGAACAAGAATTTAGGAAAGAAAGTATTGATACATCATTTTCTGTCCACTCAGAGAGTAAAAAAATTTGTGGTGTATATGTTCATATAAATACAAGCGGAGAGCGGTATTTCCACGCTTACGTCAACGAAACTCCAGATGAAGTATTAACCAATGACGAATTACGAAGGGGAGTTTTTCAGCAGGCGAAGATCTTTTATTTTGGATCAGGAACTCTCTTTCATGAAAAAGCAAAGCAGACATCAGAAGCTGCATTAAAATATGCCAAAGATTCAAGCAACATGATCGCCTTTGACGCCAATCTTCGTCTAAAGCGCTGGGTGAGTGAGGAGAGTTGTCGACAAACTGTTACTTCCTTCCTTAAATATGCACATATAGTGAAACTCGCTGAAGATGAGTTAAATTTTTTAACGGAAACAAATTCACTAGAGGCTGGAATAGAAAAGTTATCTAAATGGAAGATTCCCTATCTGTTTATAACACTGGGGAGCAAAGGTGCATGTTCTGTTATTAATGGTAACAAAGTTTTCGTTCCTGCACCGTTAGTAGATGCCATCGATACCACCGGTGCAGGTGATGCATTTATGTCAGCCCTTTTGTATTGTTTTCACGAAAAGGGTATGCCGACCAATTTTACGCAAATTAAAGAGTATCTCCAATTTGCAAATAGAGTAGGCGCTGCAGTAACAACAGAAATCGGCTCCCTGTCTGCTAATTTTGATAAAAAAATTTGAAGTGTACAATACCACTCAAAAAACCTGAGTCCGATATTGATTTGGACTCAGGTTTTTTAATGTTGGACAGTGGTAAATGTCAGTGTTAATGAGCTTTATATGCAAAAAGGATATAATTGGAATATTGGTGGCGATATTCTGATGAAAAGAGGAGAAAATGAATCCAATAGAGCTTATTTAATTAGGACTTGGTGGGATTTAAACCCACAAAACACATTGCAACCTTTGTGTAAGGGCTGCAAGTTGCTCTATTCATTGAGCTACAAGTCCTAGCTATAATATGTACCAAAAATAAGTTATTATTCCTTAGTTATAACAAAATTTTTTAGTAAACTATTCTAATGTTGCACAGTTAGCAATTTTCAAAATAATGATTAACTATTAGGTCCATCTAATGTATAATATTTTCAACAATGTTAGAGAGGAATTACCATGAACTCATATATAAAAGATCAAATTGAAGTGTTTCAAGAAAAAAATCAGAATCGTGGATGCCTATTAGTTAGCTGCCCAGATCAACCTGGCATAGTAGCGGCGATATCAAAGTTTTTGTTTTCCTATAATGCAAATATTATTGAATCCAGTCAGTATTCCACCAATCCTGAGGGAGGCACTTTTTTTATTCGGATTGAATTTGAATGTCCAGGTTTAAAGGATAAAGCAAAGGACATGGAGACTCAGTTTGCTGAAATTGTTAAGGAGTTTTCGATGGAATGGAGCTTTACGCATGTTTATCATGTGAAAAAAGCGGCAATCTTTGTATCAAAAGAACTTCATTGTTTGCTCGAGCTTTTGTGGGAATGGCAAAGTGGAGACCTAATGGCTGACATCGCCCTTGTCATCAGTAATCATGAAACAGCAAGAGAGGTTGTCGAAGGACTAAACATCCCGTTTTATTACGTTCCAGCCAATAAAGATATTCGTGGACAAGCCGAAGCAACGCAACTAAAGCTACTAAAAGAGTATGACATTGATTTTGTGGTATTGGCCCGATATATGCAAATCTTGTCACCGAAATTTGTCGAAGAAAATCCCAATAAAATTATTAATATTCACCACTCCTTTTTACCAGCCTTTGTGGGTGCAAGACCCTATGAACGAGCTTTTGACCGCGGCGTCAAATTAATCGGAGCTACCTCCCATTATGTGACCAATGATCTGGATGAGGGACCTATTATCGAACAGGATATCAGTCGGGTCGATCATCATGACAATGTGGACAGCCTTAAGAAAATTGGCCGTAGAATTGAAAGAAGCGTATTGGCTCGAGCGGTAAAATGGCATATTGAAGACCGTATTATCGTTCATCAAAATAAAACCATTGTTTTCTAGTGAATCCCTTTAATAGGGATTTTTTTTCTGTCCAATCATTAGATTGGACTATTTATGTGAGATTTTTAAAAAATGGATTTAATCATTTTTTCCAATCAAAAACTTGGACTATTGGAAAGCATCGTGAATATATATTTATAAAACTAGGGGGATGTGGAATATGGATAATCAAATTAAAATTAACGATCATGGTCCATTGCAGGTAAGTGGTGACTTCCAGATCTTCGATGCAGATGGAAAGGAATATCCAAAGAAGGCGAAAGTGTATCTGTGCCGTTGTGGACTTTCCAACAAAAAGCCGTTTTGTGACGGTTCACATAAGAAAGGCGGATTTGAAAGCAGTCCTAGGGCCTCTGAATAAAGTAGGATGTAAATGGTGTCAGGCACCACTCGTTCTCTTTTCAATAATGTAAGGGCAGCCAGGATGGGCAAACCGATCCTGGCTGTTTTATTTTATTGATTTTTTCTTTATCCATGGCTGTATATTGCGGACAAGGTGAAAAGTTGATAAGATATTACCAGATGTTTGTCATCAAGAAGTATAGAATGCCAGCAAAGTAATTCAGCTTAAATTACTATCTACATATTAAACTAAGTGATTATGAAAGGCGGTAATTAAAATGGCAACAGGTAATAATGAGAAAATAACAGTAAAAGCAACAGTTCATGCACCAGTAGAGAAAGTGTGGGAATATTGGACAGAGCCAAAACATATAACGAAATGGAACAATGCCTCAGAAGACTGGCACACGCCAATTGCTGAAAATGATTTAACAGTTGGTGGGAAATTCCTTACAAGAATGGAAGCAAAAGATGGCAGTTTTGGCTTTGATTTTGGTGGGATTTATGATGAAGTGAAATTAAATGAGGTTATTTCTTATACCATGGGGGATGGTAGAAAAGTTAATATTACTTTTAAAGGTCAAGGAAATGAAACCCAGGTAATCGAAACTTTTGATGCAGAAACCACCAATCCAATTGAGATGCAACAAGCGGGATGGCAGTCAATTTTAGATAACTTTAAAAAATATTCGGAGCAATAAACAAATTGAAAAGATGATTTTTTTAGTGAATCCCTTTACTAGGGATTTTTTTTAGGAAAATTAAGTGATTTTTTTAAAAATTATCCTTCGTCCCTCTAAAGTTTCTATATAATTAGATAGTTAAAAACAAAGGGGGAGTTTTTTGGAATTCTGTTTCGATTATGACAATGTTGGCTCTAGCTATTCTATTTTTAATGACGGTGAAAGTAGCGATGATCGGTTCGATCGTTAAAATCGTTGTTGCGATTGTAATGGGTTTCATCGTAGCTAAACTTCTTTTAAGTGGAGTATCGACAACGATTTCTTCGACTAAAACAACAAAGTATAGGGACACCATTTTATAGATTAGTGGATGAAGCTTTTAGCATCGAATTAGGGAGAAAAACAGTTAAAGACTGGTTTTCTCCTTTTTTTTGGTTCTGGAATTTTCTGCATATCCCGTTTGCATCTGGAAATACTTACTAAGGTGATAAAAAGGAGGATGGTAATATGGACAATCAAGTCAATCGCGAGAATGAAGGTTCTGAAGAAATACTGACAAATCGACAGGGACACCCCATAACAGATAACCAAAATGTTCGAACCGTAGGAAACCGCGGTCCTATGACGTTAGAGAATTATGATTTCTTAGAAAAAATTAGCCATTTTGACCGCGAAAAAATTCCAGAACGTGTTGTTCATGCGCGGGGGGCTGGTGCTCACGGATATTTTGAGTCTTATGGAACCATTAATGGAGAACCCATTTCGAAGTATACCAGGGCAAAGGTGTTTACGAACACTGATAAACAAACACCGGTATTTGTCCGTTTTTCTTCAGTCGTACACGGCGGTCATTCACCAGAAACGTTACGTGACCCAAGAGGGTTCGCGATTAAGTTTTATACAGAGGATGGAAACTGGGATTTAGTAGGAAACAATTTAAAGATATTCTTTATTAGAGACCCATTAAAATTCCCTGATATGGTGCACTCGTTTAAGCCTAGTCCGGTCACAAACCTGTCGGATCCGGAGAGGATGTTTGATTTCTTATGTCAAACCCCAGAATCTATGCATATGGTGACATTCGTATTCTCACCATGGGGGATTCCTGCCAACTACCGGCAAATGCAAGGATCAGGTGTTCATGCTTATAAATGGGTGAATGAAGAAGGTAAGGGTGTTCTCGTAAAATATCATTGGGAGCCAAAACAGGGAATAAAAAATCTTTCTCAACAAGAGGCAGATGAAATTCAAAGTATGAATTATAGTCATGCCACTCAAGACTTATATGAAGCCATTGAAAAAGGAGAATATCCAGAATGGGAACTTTATGTTCAAATCATGGAAGATGGTGAGCATCCCGAATTGGATTTCGATCCACTCGACCCAACGAAGCTATGGTATAAAGAAGATTTCCCATGGCATAAGGTTGGGAGAATGGTATTAAATAAAAATCCGGAAAATTACTTTGCTGAAGTGGAACAAGTTGCATTTGGAACAGGTGTACTCGTGGATGGCCTGGATTTCTCAGATGATAAATTATTACAGGGTCGAACATATTCATACTCTGATACCCAGCGGTACCGGGTGGGAACTAATTACTTGCAGCTGCCAATAAATCGCCCAAAAACTCATGTTGCGACAAACCAAGATGGCGGTCAAATGGATTATAGACAGGATTTCGGTAAGTTAAAAAATCCGCATGTAAATTATGAACCATCCCTTATTGGTGGATTAAAAGAAGTAAACAACCCTGGTAAAGAACATCAGCCGTATGTAGAAGGAAACCTAGTGAGGGAAAGAATCTCTCGCGAAAATAATTTTGGTCAAGCAGGTGAAACCTATCGGCGATTCAATGATTGGGAGAAGAATGAATTAATTTCCAACCTCTCGGGTGCACTTGCTGCTTGTCGAAAAGAAATTCAAGACCGAATGGTGGATATGTTGACACAATGCGATCCCGATTACGGAAAGAGAATTGCAGAAGGAATAAAAATGGCTGGAAAAACTGCAGATTCAAAAATGCAAGAAGCAGTGAAACAAGCAGAGGAAATGGGACAACCTTCGGACCCATATTAAAAAATAAAAATGGGCGGAATGAGAAAATGAAGGCGGGGGTAGTCACCACCGCCTGTAATTTTCAATAATCCCAACTCCAGCACCAATTCATTTTCTTAATAAGATTACTAAATAAGTCGATAACTCTTAAATTCAAGTTTCTTTGTGGTTTCCAGTTGAATGAATTCTCCATGTTCCAATTGAATCCTCTTTGAAAATAGTGGTCCATCATATACAAAGGTATGATATTCACCGGATTCTCCCATTGGACAAATAGTAGTCTGTTGAACATCGTGTAGGAACGATTCATCTATTATTCTACCAAGCCACGTGTCATCTAATACATCTTCCCGTACACGGATCACGATTGCTTCATAGCCAGAATGGACAAACTTATCCAATGATTGTAAAGAAGCTTCCTTTTTCATCCATAGTGGATACAGGGCATCGACATCTGCAGCGATAGCGACTTTTTCTCCCCATTCCCTGTGTTCATCTAAATATAGATCTCCGTAGGCTATTCCCGTTACATTATATTGATTTTTCAAGGAAAGCACTTCTTCGACAAATTGACTTGTATAGTTTTCGTATGTACATTCGATAAAATGAACAGGAAGGTCTAAAGCCTCGCCTTGTAGTTTTATCATTTCTGTTCGCTCTCCATGGCCAAATGTTCGCCCAAGTTCTTTTGGAACAGTTGTAACCAAGCAAACAACCTCAAATCCCTGCGAAATTAGAGTATCCAAGGCC
This sequence comes from Neobacillus sp. BF23-41, assembly GCF_041106275.1. Classification (NCBI taxonomy): domain Bacteria; kingdom Bacillati; phylum Bacillota; class Bacilli; order Caryophanales; family Bacillaceae; genus Neobacillus; species Neobacillus sp. BF23-41. The sequence continues at coordinate 21,936 of NZ_JBGBPR010000007.1, read as the reverse complement.
ATGCAACAATCCTTTCCGCCACTCCAAGATAAAGCGATTTGTTTTTTCAAAATTCCCCATCTCCCCATTAATCACATTTTCATTGTTTGTAATAATGATATTTTATCATAAAGATAAACATACTGTTTTCGGTAATGAACATCCTAGGTAAAAGATTGTGTGATACATGTTTGCATTATACAATTTTAAATAATTTATTCAAAAAAGTATAAAAATTATCAATCATCTGATATAACTGAATTATTAAGAAGTTTTACTCGTTTATTATTCATAAATGAATAAATTTTAAATTGATTGGAATTCGAGAAGGGAGGGATATTTGTGAATGATGAAATAAAAGTTTGGAATGAAAATGAAGCCATTCTTCATTCATTGCAAGACGATATTTTAGTGACCGATACAGATGGCATTATTTTGAAGGTTAGTGAAGCAACCGAAGGTATTTATAATATGAAGACAAATGAAATGATCGGTCGATCCGTTTATGAACTTGAAAAAGAAGGGGTTTTTACACCGATTTTGACGCCGTTGGTCATTAAAGAAAAAAAGAAAATTACCCTTGTCCAAACAACTAATAATGGCGATAAGTTACTGGTTACGGGGATTCCTGTATTCGATGCTAACAAAACGCTCGTCCGAATTGTCAGTTATTCACATGATGTAACAGAGTTACTTAACATGAAAAAATACTTAATTGACATCGAAGACGAAATGGAACGAGTAAAAAGTGAGCTTGAATTGCTGAGAAATCTTCAGTTTGATTCTGATGGGATGATAGCAACCAGTATAGAAATGAAAAAAGTCCTCCAACTCGCATTACAGGTAGCTGAAATCGATGTCAATGTGTTACTGCTGGGGGAAACAGGAGTGGGAAAATCACATATTGCTAAATTTATTCACAAGAAGAGTTCGAGGAAGAACGGACCTTTTATCGAGGTGAACTGTGGGGCCATACCCGAATCCCTTTTTGAGGCAGAGTTTTTTGGTTATGAATCAGGTGCATTTACAGGTGCAAATTCAAAAGGGAAGGTAGGGTTAGCGGAACTTGCTGAAGGTGGGACATTATTTTTAGATGAAATTGGTGAGTTGTCATTAGCAGATCAAGTAAAAATCCTCAAATTTATTCAGGAAAAGCAATTTTATCGTGTTGGTGGAACGAGGCTTCGAACCGTTGATTTCCGTATCCTAGCCGCGACAAATAAAAACTTAGAGAATGCAGTAGAAGAAAAAACATTTAGACATGACCTCTATTTTCGCTTAAATGTGGTACCCATCACCATACCGCCATTAAGAAAGCGGTCAACTGATATAATTCCGTTGATTGAATACTTTTTAGCGTTTTTTTCAAAAAAGTACAGTCGGGAGCGCAGCTTTGATGAGGGTGTTATCCATCTGTTGTTAACACAAGAGTGGAAGGGAAATGTGCGGGAATTAATCAATTTAATTGAAAGACTGGTAGTCACCTCACCTAAACAGCTGATTGAAATAGAAAACTTACCTAATCAATTTCGAAAGCCTTTTCCTGATGTGACGTCAGTTGAAGAAACCAATCGCTCCTTGAATGAAATTCTTGAAAGCGTTGAAAAGCAAGTGTTATTAAAAGCTAGAAAACAATACAAAACAACGATTAACATGGCTAAAGCATTAGGAATCAGTCAACCATCTGTATTTAGAAAACTCAGAAAATACGAAATAGAATAAAGAGTGGCACGAAACTTGCACTATTTTTTAGTATGGAGTGGACCATCCAAGTGAGATTTCTTAGCAAGGCTATTCCTTATAAGGAGGGCGATACGAAGGGAAAGCGATTCTTTATTGCTTATATTTATACAGAAATAATAAACGTAAATATTCTCAAATAACATTGTAAGTGTATTTTTATTTCAATTTGTGTATATTCAATTGATAATAGAATATTAGGAAAATATATTGACATAAAATAGACAAATATTTATATTTAAAGAATATTATTCATTTTTAAATAACTTTAGTGGAGAAGAGGTGGATTATGAAAGTAACAATAGGACCAGCTCAATATATTAGAAATAAGGGTTTATTAGAAGCAGCGGGAACTTACATAAAAAACTTCGGAAACTCTGCCGCCCTTATTGGAGGCAATACAAGTAAAGAAATTGTAGAAGTTTCATTACGCAAGAGTTTGTCTGAGCATGGGATTTTATTGAAGCATTCCCTGTGGTATGGGGGAGAATCTTCCGAATCGAATATCGATAGTTTAGTAGCCGACTTAAGGGATGAAAAAATCGATGTCCTCATCGTGGCAGGTGGAGGGAAAGCAATTGATACGGTGAAAGCCGTTGCTTACCAGCTTAACAAACCTTTAGTTGCCATCCCAACAATCGCAGCAACCTGTGCCGCTGCCACACCGATTACCATTCTTTACAGTGATGAAGGTGAATTTATCGGGATTGAACGGAAATCAAAAGTTCCTGATTTAGTCTTGGTAGATTCGGAAATTATCATGGAGGCGCCCGTTCGTTTTTTAATAGCCGGTATTGGTGATACATTGGCTAAATATTTCGAAACGAAATCCTCTGTGAAAAAAGCAACACCAACAGCCTTAAATCAGACGGCGATTGCGATAGCAGGTCAGGTGTACCAAACGTTGCTTCAAATAGGGAAAGAGTCTGTCAATGCTGTAAGAGCACAAACAGTGACAAAAGAATTCGAAAATGTGATAGATACCGTTATTTTAGTCAGTGGCAGTGTAAGTGGGTACGGCGGGGATGATTGCCGGACAGCTGGAGCGCATGCCATCTATTCCGGATTAACGATTTTCCCTGAAGTGCACCACACCTATCATGGCGAAATTGTTGCATTTGGTATTCTTGCGCAGTTGTGTATGGAGAATACCAGCGATGAGGAACTGAAAACGTTAATAAGTTATTACCAGGAAGTAGGACTTCCATTTACTTTACAGCAATTGGGGATAACAAATTTATCAGATAGTCAGTGGAGAAGGCTTGGTGACATTACCGTTACTATTGAAGATATGGCGAATATGCCATTTGAAGTCACACCAGAAATGGTGATTGAAGCTGTCCGCCGAGCAGATGAAATAGGAAATGGGATGTTAACTACTGGTGTTGCTGCACAGTAATTGTTCTTTATTCGTAGGCAGTCCATTAAAAAAGAGCAACAGGGTTGAAAAAACTTGATTTTATGAAGCTAGCTACACGAAAGAGAGATAATTTTTTAATCAAACAAGGGGGAATTTAGGATGAAAAAATGGTTATTAGTTGTTTGCTCGTTGATGTTGTTATTCGCGTTAGCGGCATGTGGAAAAAAGGACGCGGCAAGTACTGCAGAAAATGGTAAGTCGTCTGAACCTTTGAGAGTGACATTGCCGACATGGACAGGATATGGCCCATTATTTTTAGCAAAGGAAAAGGGCTTTTTCAAAAAGAATGGTATTGATGTGGATCTTTCCATTGTTGAAGGATTAGGTGAACGTAAACAAGCGTTAGCAAGCGGGAAGATTGACGGGATGGCAACAGCACTGGATGTGCAAGTTTCATTAGCAGCCTCCGAAATCCCAGTTCAAGTTGTTTGGTTATTGGATGATTCATACGGCGGAGATGGCATCCTTGTAAAAAAAGGAATTAAAAGTGTGAAAGATTTAAAAGGGAAACAAGTAGCATTCGAAGTTGGTTCTACAAGCCATATGCTAGCACTACAAGCCTTAAAACAAGGCGGGTTAACTGAAAAAGATGTGCAAGTTGTCCAAATGTCTGCAGGCGATGCTGGTGCTGCTTTTGCAGCTGGCAAAGTGGATGCTGCCGTAACATGGGAGCCTTGGTTATCAAAAGGAGCACAAGCTAACGGTAAGGTATTGTTAACAACCAAAGATCTATCAGGAATTATTGTTGATACTGTCAGCTTTAAAGAAGATGTCATCAAAAATCGTCCGAAAGATGTGGAAGCTTTTGTAAAAGCTATGGGCGAAGCAATGACTTACTGGAAAGAACATGAAAAAGAAGCCAACGAAATTATGGCGAAAGGTTTAAAAATTGATCTAAAAGAATTTGAAGGAACGGTAACTGGTTTGAAATTCTTTTCAAAAGAGGATAACGTAAAACTATTTGGTACAGAAAGCGCAAAAGGTTCCATTTATCAATCAACAGAAAATGCGATTTCTTTTTACAAGGATCAAAAACTACTTAAAACAGAGCCAAAAGTAGAAGATGTTATCAATCCAACTTTCCAAAAGTAAGAAATTTACTTGCTAAATTATTTTTGGATTCACTTTGATCTGCCTGACTCATGAGTTGTTCTTTTATCCCTCATCAGTTAGGCTTTTTTTCAAAATAAAACGCATAAGAAAATAGGTGAGAAAAAATGATAGCAAAATTGTTTACTCCTAATAAGGAAATTCCAAAAATGTTTTATACTTCGGCTGGATTCTTAACATTTATTATTTTTCTATTGATTTGGTCTGTACTTAGTTACGGGCAGTTTGTTAATCCTTTATTCCTACCAACTCCATCTGCTGTATTAGCCACAGCCGTTGATATGTTTATAAATGGTGAGATTCTTTCGGATATTGGAATCAGTTTTACAAGGGTTCTTTTTGGGTTTCTAGCTGCTGCCATTATTGGCATACCTCTAGGGATCTTAATGGGATCGCTGCGGATTATGGAAGGAGCTTTTGAACCGATCATCGGCTTCATTCGCTATATGCCAGCATCCGCCTTCATTCCCTTACTAATTCTTTGGATTGGACTTGGAGAGACCGAAAAAATGAGTGTCATTTTCTTAGGAACGTTTTTCCAGCTGACACTAATGATTATGGACGTAACCAAAAATGTTCAAAATGATTTAGTCGATGTTTCTTACACATTAGGGGCAAAGAAGGTCCAGGTGTTCACAAAGGTAATTCTGCCTGCTTCATTACCAGGTATTGTTGATACACTTCGGATCACATTCGGATGGGCTTGGACCTATTTAGTGGTCGCAGAAATTGTCGGTGCCTCTAGCGGTTTAGGATATATGATCATGCAGGCATCACGTTTTCTTCAGCCAGATAAAATCATCGTAGGAATCTTGATTATTGGTTTACTAGGGTTGATTACAGATATTCTTTTTAAAGCCATATACAAGGCTTCGTTTTCTTGGATGAGAAAGGATGGTTTTTAGATGGTCACACCTAGTTTAAAAGTTAAAGAGGTCGAAAAAATAGCGGAACCAAAACGTAGAGAATCGATTGTTTCGATAACAGGAACACCAAAGTTAGAAATCAAAGAGGTAGGAAAAGTCTTTAAAACTAAAAGCGGGGAAACAACCGCATTAGAAAAAACCTCCTTTTCGATTGAAGAAGGGGAATTTGTCACCATTTTAGGACCTTCAGGTTGTGGCAAATCCACCGTGTTACGGATTGTCGCAGGTTTAGAAGATGCAACGTCAGGAAAAGTTCTTCTTGATGGGCAGGAAATCAATGGACCTGGACCTGATCGAGGTATGGTGTTTCAATCATACACTTTATTTCCATGGTTATCTGTCAAAGAGAATATTACCTTTGGACTAAAGCTAAAGGGTGTTTCTCAAAAAGAAAGAGACGATATTGCAAGACACTACTTGCAATTAATCGGTTTAGAAGGATTTGAATCGCATTTCCCGATTCAATTATCAGGTGGGATGAAACAACGTGTTGCGATTGCACGGGCGCTGGCAAACGATCCGAAAATATTATTAATGGATGAGCCGTTTGGAGCATTGGATGCCCAAACTAGAAACATTATGCAAGAAGTGCTCTTGAAAGCATGGGAAGAGTCCAAAAAGACGATTCTATTTATTACGCATGATGTCGATGAATCGATCTTTTTAGCAGATTCCGTTTATGTGATGACTGCAAGACCAGGTCGTTTAAAGAAAAAGATCCCTATAACACTAGAGAGACCTAGAGATTTTAGTGTAAAAGCTACACACGAGTTTGCCGAATACAAAGAAGAATTATTGTCGCTGATTCGAGATGAAAGTTTAAAATCGATTAAATAACTCACTTCACTAAACTGATAATAATAGAAGAAACCCGTAATTTCGAGAGAAAAGGATTACGAATATGGAGGTCAAAGTATGGAGAACAAATGGGATCACCTCGTGAAAAATATGCCGAATCGACTTGCACCGAGCATGGCGAAGGACCATCCAAATCTACCAGTTGTGAAAGAAGAAGGCTGCTATTACTTTGGAGTGGATGGAAAGAAATATCTTGATTTTACATCCGGGATTGCTGTCACAAATGTTGGTCATCGTCATCCAAAGGTGGTGCAAGCCATAAAAGATGCAGCAGATGGATTGATGCATGGTCCTTCTGGCGTGATTATGTATGAGTCGATTTTACGTTTAGCCGATGAACTTGCTGAAATTTTACCCGGAGACCTTGATTGCTTTTTCTTTGCCAATAGTGGGACGGAAGCAATCGAAGGAGCTCTTAAACTAGCAAAATATGTGACGAAACGTCCGTATGTTATTTCCTTTACTGGTTGTTTTCATGGCCGTTCGTTAGGCGCATTAAGTGTGACTACATCTAAAAGCAAATATCGAAAATTCATGCAGCCATCCGGTCTTACCTATCAGGTTCCTTATGCAAATGTTAAAGAATGCCCAGAAGGTCTAGACCCTGAAGCATATGTCATCGAAAAATTAGAAAAAGATTTCGCCTCTTTATTTAGCCATCAAGTAACACCGGAAGAAGTCGCTTGTGTGATTTTAGAGCCTGTTCTTGGTGAAGGTGGATATATTGTTCCACCGAAGGGCTGGTTAAAAAAGGTTCGTGAAATTTGTGATCAACATAATATTTTACTCATTTTTGATGAGGTTCAAACGGGATTTGGCCGCACAGGTCAATGGTTCGCCGCACAAACATTTGACGTTACCCCGGATATTATGGCAATTGCCAAAGGAATTGCCAACGGTCTTCCGCTTAGCGCCACCGTTTCTTCCAGTGAATTAATGAAACAATGGCCACTCGGAAGTCACGGGACAACGTTTGGCGGGAATCCGATTGCTTGTTCCGTTGGTCTGGCTACATTAGAAGTAATGAAAGAGGAAAACCTTCTCGAAAATACTAGGATTATGGGGAATTATGCTGTTCAACAGTTAGAAAAAATCAAGGAACGACACCCTGTTATTGGGAGCATCCGTGCGGTGGGCTTAATGATTGGTATTGAAATCATTGACCCTGTTACAGGTGGACCGAATGGTGAAGGATTGTTAAAAATTCTTGACCTCGCGCTTGAAAAAGGTGTTTTATTCTATCTGTGCGGAAATCATGGGGAAGTCATTCGCATGATCCCACCCTTAATTGTCACAATGGAACAAATTGATGAAGGGCTGCAAATGCTTGATGAAGCATTATTGGAGTATGAAGCGACATTGATGCAGCCAGTAAAATAATAATGAGCAAACAGAATGAAAAGCGTTGAGATTGTTCTCTCATCGCTTTTTATTTTGTCTTGTATAAGCAAAATAGTTTATTATAAATATATTATGTAAACTAATAAAATTTTAAGAAGAGAAAATTGTACAAGGATATTACCTAAAAAATGATATCCTGTTATTTTATTAGTAGCAACCTTATCTGGCATTGGGTGGTAAAATAAATAAATCGTATTCCTTTGAGGTTACTTGTTTGGAGTTGAAAGTTTTGAGTCGTTTATTTGCAAATTGGTATGATTTTATTATGAATCCGTTGGAGAAAAAGAAGTTTAAGAGGATTCGGAACGAGCTTCTTTCCAAGGCAACAGGAAGTGTCCTAGAATTAGGATCTGGTACAGGAATTAATTTTCCTTTATATGAATCCTCAGAAAAAGTGACTGCGATTGAACCGAGTCAACATATGATTGAGCGGTCCTTATCGAAACATAAGCAATCACTAGTCCCAATCGAAATTGTTCAGGCAAGTGCAGAAAAGCTGCCTTTTGCTGCGGATACTTTTGATACTATAGTGGCAACACTTGTATTTTGTACGATACCAAATCCGGAAAAAGCCATTTTAGAGATGAAACGAGTATGTAAGCCTGAAGGTAAAATTCTCCTATTTGAACATGTAAAAATGCAAAATCGGTTTTTATCAACACTCCAGGACTGGTTAACTCCCGCTTGGAAAAAAATCTGTGATGGATGCTGTTTAAATCGGAATACCTTAGACTTACTAAGGGCTCATGATATCTCAATAATAAAGGTGCAAAAATATTATCGTGATTTATTTGTTTTTGCTGAAGCCAAAAATAATAAGAAAGCATAGATTTTTCAAGAGTCTCCATATTGGTAGGCTGGCTCTAATGTTGTTTAAAAACAACATTGTTGAGTCAGCCAGTCTCTTTTTCTAACCTTTTATTGATTTAACGCTCATGGGGTTACCCCTAAAAAATTTAATCCTTGATTTCAACATTCCCATTGTCATCAATTTCGATGGTTGTATAGCTTTTGAAGACGTCCATGTTGGTGATTTCATGTTGAACGACGCTGGCAAAGCTCTCCATGTAAGGCTTGTACACCTCAGGGTCTTTGACGAGATGATAAAAATTCACTCTTTTTCCATCTTTCATATCCGTCATCCTTAGTAAAAATCGGTCGCCAAATTGCTCTTTAAACCAACCTCTTGCTTCCTCATGACTATTAAATTTAGGCATTTGGTTAGGATCAATTGTAAGATCTTGATTCATTTCCTCGTTCACCCCTTTCCAATATATTGCCTCTTCTAATATTCCCCATTGGCATATAAATTATTGTGTATTAAATGTTTAAATAAAAATTCAACTGTCACTTCATTTATATGGTAAATTTAAAGAGTGAGAATCAATATTACCGCTATAAATTAGGCATAGTTTCTATTAACTAATAGATGAAACAAATGTATGGAGGAAAGGTTTATGGTAGTTGTAAAATCAGTCACAATCGATGGAGAGAGTATCTTTGTATTTAGAAACGCGGTCTACATCTTTGAATCGAGTTCGGGTATTACCTTAGAATTAAATCTGATTGTCAGTGAGGTTGTTGTTAAAAAATACAAAAACGTGGAAAACCTAATAGTTGAGATAGAATTTGAAGATGATAGAATCATAAATTCCATTATGCATGTAAAAATTCTGAGTGGCGGCTTGCCACAACTTAATTTATTCTGCGCGCTCGATGATATCCAAGAATATCAAGATTTTGATCGGGTAAACGAAAATGATTCTTGGTTTCCGAATATAGAAGATGGCATTACTATAGAAGAAATAAGAAAAGTGGAAATGCCAAATGAGGATGTTGGTTTAAAACTTAATTTGCCAATTGACCAGGTCGAGTGGTTAAAAAAGCAAAAAAAGAAAAGCTTAAATGAAATTTTTCAAGAAATGATCTATGAATTTTGGGAAAAACAAGAATCGAAAGGATTTTGAAAATCGGTACACTTCCGTCTGAAAGAGGACAGACGGAAGTGTGCTGAAAGCCGTTATAAAATTACTTCATTTTGACAAGGGAAACATCAAAAACTAAACATAGAAAAATAGCAAAGATTGCTGAAAAGATAAGGGCGAGGATAGGTCTTTTAAAATGGATTCGAATGATTAAGAACATAACAATTACGAATAATAGGGACCATAATAAATTCCAATGATGGTGGTAGGTAATAGATCCGCCCTTCACCGCTACATATTCCAAAATAATATAGGCGCATGTAAAAAAGGCAATGTAAAGAGATTGAGAGAGGACGCCTTTTCTAAAAGGATATTTAGAAAGGTAAACCCATGTCGAGAGGGGCATTCCAATTAAAGTTAATAACAAAATCGGAATCATAGCAAACTGTACCCCATTTGGTTCCATTTGCCAAAGTTGATATTTATAACAAAGGAGTTCATATAATGCCTCTCCGAGGGAAGCAAAAAGCATCGTAGGATAATAGGCCTTCCAATTTCGATCAGCGAACTTGGAGGCAACAATTATCCAAATAACCGAATAGATGATGGCAATCATGAGGTACACTCCTAGAAGTTAATAAATACTATATTTCCCAAAAATAGATATACCATCCATGGGTGAGTAATAATAAAATTTTTAAATTCAGTTATAAATTCTACAAATCATATAAAGAATTAAGTTCTATCATCGGTGAAACATCCTTTTCCAAAAAGAAAAAATGGGTTACATTTGTAAGTATGATTCTAAAGGTTGGCATTGGGTGGTGATACCGTTTGACGGAAACAAAAAAGCTGCAAGAGATAGATTTATATAAACCCATTCAGACTTATTTTTTACGTGAAGGGTATGAGGTTTACGGGGAAGTGAAGGACTGCGATATTGTTGCGGTGAAAGATGAAGAGTTAGTTGTCATTGAATTAAAACTCACCTTAAGTGTGGATTTACTAATACAGGCGTCCAAACGGCAGCGGATTACGGATAAGGTTTATGTGGCGATACCGAAACCGAAGCATCGTTTAAATTCTAAACGGTGGACAGAAAAATGCCATTTAATTCGCAGGCTGGAGCTGGGATTGATTGTTGTTTCGAGCCCAGGAAAACGGGGAAGGGCAGAAATTATTTTCGAGCCCACTTCATTTATTCGCCGCAAAAACAAACGCAAGCGAGATTCTATTATGAAGGAAATTAACGGCCGTAGTGCGGACTATAATGTGGGCGGCAGTAATCGAACCAAGATTATGACAGCTTATAAAGAAAATTGCATCCAAATTGCGTGTTACCTAGAAAATTTGGGTCCATTATCCCCGAAAAAGTTAATTCAATTGGGATCTGGAAAAAATACTTCCTCGGTCCTTACTAAAAACTATTATGGTTGGTTTGAAAGGATCAAACGAGGTATCTATGTAATAACTGAGAAGGGGAAAGAAGAAATCAAGGAATATCCAGAGTTAGTAAATTATTATATAACTAGTTTAGGCGACGAGAAAGTTACCTAAGCTATTAAAGGCTGTCCGAATTTCACGGAACAGCCTTTTTTTAATTGAATAATCACTTTTGCTCACCAAGTTTTAATTTCTCTGCAATTTGTAAAGACTGTTAAGCAGAGGGCGATTAAGATAGGAAGGAGACTTATTTATGAATAAACCTTTTGAATACCAGGAAATCTTCTATAACGAAGTCATCTATTTTTTAGAAACGAAATGGAAGCGTCGACTAAGTGATCATGAGAGGCATGTACTGATTGAAGGATATCGATTTGGCAGAATGGTTGAGGCAGAAAATGAAATCAAAATTCTTTCGGCTAAGTAATCATAAATTTTTGAAGTGAAATAGACTTCTGGCAGCATCTGACGGTAATTGTTGCTGCCATCATTCATATTTTTAAAGGATGTTGAAGGAAAAGATAATCTTGCATACTGCAAGGTTTTTTCTTATTTCAATTGTTGTATAATAAAGGAAGCGCTTCATTATTTTTTGCGGAGAGGAGAAAATGGGGAAAGGTTTAATAAGATTCTTATTTTTTCATTTTGAAGAGAATCACAGATTAATAGGTGGATGTTAAAGTTAAGCTACATAAGGAGGAAATTGAACGATGTCAAACTATGTAAAAATAGGTAATCTTCAAGTAGCGGATGTACTTTATCAGTTTATTAACGAGGACGCTTTACCTGGAACTGGCTTGGAACGCGAAAAGTTCTGGGCTGATTTCGAGACACTCTTTGCTGATTTGACACCGAAAAATAATCAGCTATTAGCTCGAAGGGATGACATTCAACATCAAATCAATGCCTGGCACCGAATAAATAAATCCTTCCACTTTGAAAATTATAAATCATTTTTAAAGGAAATTGGCTATTTAGAGTCTGAAGCAGCAGACTTTCAAATTACTACTGAAAATGTCGATGAGGAAGTAGCCTTAAAAGCAGGACCGCAGCTTGTCGTTCCTGTTGATAATGCCCGCTATGCCTTAAACGCAGCTAACGCCCGGTGGGGAAGCCTTTACGATGCATTATATGGAACGGATGCAATAAGTGAGGAAGGCGGAGCCCAGCGAAATGCTGGCTATAATCCAGTTCGAGGGGAAAAAGTAATTGTTTTTGCAAGGGAGTTTCTTGATCAAGCCATACCACTTAACCAATTTTCCCATAAGGAAGCTGTTAAATATTCGATTGTGAATGGGAAATTAGCAGTTTTACTCCGCAATGGCTCAACCAAAGGGCTTTCAGATGAAACCAAACTATTCGGGTATCAGGGGGATCCAGAAGAACCTTCCTCCATTTTGTTTAAAAATAATGGACTCTATTTTGAAATCCAAGTCGACCGCAGCCATCCAATTGGCAAAACAGACTTAGCTGGTGTTAAAGATATTTTCATAGAGTCGGCATTAACGACGATTATGGACTGTGAAGATTCAGTTGCTGCCGTTGATGCAGAGGATAAGGTGCTTGTTTATTCAAATTGGCTCGGATTGATGAAGGGGGACTTGACAGCTGCTTTAACTAAGAATGGAAAGACGATCACCCGATCTCTCCAGCCTGATCGACAATATACATCCCCATCAGGTGAAGAATTCGCCTTAAAAGGGCGATCGCTTATGTTTGTCCGTATTGTCGGCCATTTAATGAAGAGTCATGCCATTCTTGATAAGGATGGGAACGAGGTACCAGAAGGGTTAATGGATACGGTACTTACCAGTTTAATTGCCAAGCATACTCTTTTGGCGAATGGAAAATATCAAAACTCGACTAATGGATCAATCTATATCGTAAAGCCGAAAATGCATGGGTCCGAAGAAGCGGCGTTTGCCAACGAAACGTTTAATCGTGTGGAAGACATGCTTGGTCTTGTACGGAATACGCTAAAGATTGGTGTGATGGACGAAGAGCGCCGGACGTCTTTGAATCTGAAGAATTGTATTCGTGAAGTAAAAGATCGAATTGTCTTCATTAATACTGGTTTCTTGGACCGGACTGGTGATGAAATTCATACGTCTATGGAAATCGGGGCGGTTATTCGCAAAAACGAAATGAAATTTTCGACTTGGCTGCAAAGCTATGAAAAATCAAATGTGTATGTCGGACTTGCGGCTGGTCTGAAAGGTCGGGCCCAGATTGGTAAAGGGATGTGGGCGATGCCGGATCTGATGGCTGAAATGCTCAAGCAAAAAATCGGCCACCTGCAAGCGGGCGGGACGACTGCATGGGTTCCTTCACCAACCGCTGCAACCCTGCATGCCCTTCATTATCATCAGTTAGATGTTTCAAAGGTGCAGCATGAGTTAGCAAAGGATATTCAGGATTTAAGAGATCAGATTTTAACGATTCCGGCTGCCGAAAATACCAACTGGTCCGGTGAGGAAATTCAGCAGGAGCTTGATAACAATGCCCAGGGCATACTTGGCTATGTCGTTCGTTGGGTAGAAATGGGCGTTGGCTGTTCGAAAGTACTAGATATTAATCATGTGGGTTTGATGGAGGACCGTGCCACGCTAAGGATTTCTAGCCAGCATATCGCTAACTGGCTGCATCATGGTATTTGTACGAAGGAACAGGTTCTAGAAACGTTAAAGCGGATGGCGAAAGTAGTGGACCGTCAAAATGAAGGTGACCCGGCCTATCGCCCGATGGCTGTAGATTATGATCACTCTGTTGCATTTCAAGCAGCGTCCGACTTAGTATTTAAAGGCTATGATCAGCCAAACGGCTACACTGAGCCGATTTTGCATCGTCGCCGTATTGAAGCTAAAGCTAAATGGAGAGTCGAGCACCACAATTAATAGTGCCAAAATCACAAGCAACTACATGGTTACAGATGTAGTTGCTTTTTTTTGATGAATGAAACTGTCACCATAAGGAAAAATACCTTAGATACATTACCTTTTAGGAGTGAATAGGAATGAGTAATATGGAACAGAAGGAAACGCCGCATATAAAGCCAAATGGGGTAGAAATTGCAGAAACGATTCTTTTACCAGGTGATCCATTACGAGCAAAATTTATTGCTGAAACCTATCTAGAAAACTCGGTACAATTTAATTCTGTCCGCAACATGTTTGGGTATACAGGAACCTATCAAGGGAAGAAAGTCTCAGTTATGGGCACAGGTATGGGGATGCCCAGTATGAGTCTTTATTCATGGGAGCTGATTCATGTATTTGGTGTAAAAAATTTAATCCGGATCGGTACTTGTGGTGCCATCCAAGATCATATGAATTTGTATGATATTGTATTGGCGATGGGGGCTTCGACCGATTCTCGCTATGTTCATCAATACAACCTTCCTGGAGAGTTTTCCAATATTGCTTCGTTTAGTTTGTTGGAAAAAGCGAAGAGAGGTGCCGATCAAAAAGGTCTTCCGGTTCATGTAGGAAATGTTCTAACCAGCGATATTTTTTATAATGCGGATCCCACTGCCATCGAAAAGTGGCGGAAAATGGGAATTCTATCTGTGGAAATGGAGACGGCAGGACTTTATATGAATGCAGCATATGCCGGGGTTAACGCGCTTACGATTTTGACGGTAAGTGACCACATTATTAGGAATGAACAAACGACACCGGAAGAAAGACAAATAGCTTTTACTAATATGATGGAAATCGCCCTTGGACTAGCCTGAATAAGAGATCACTCGGCAATGAAGGAATTCATTATTCATGTGAATTACTAATGTTGGAAAGAAGCGATCAGGATGGAAGAAAGCCACAAAGCAGGAGCCTCTAAATCTAAATTCCTAACTATTATAAAGCAATCGATGGCAGTGAATAAGAAGCCATTTCCCTGGCTAAAGGCATTTTGTGCAGGTATTGCTGCAGCACTCCCTGTTATTATTGGATTATTATTTGGTAATTTAGAATATGGATTGTTAGCCGGGATGGGGGGCTTTACCTATCTTTATGTATTTAATATCCCCTATGCTCAGCGGGCAAAAAAGCTAGTATTTGTCATTCTTGGCATGTGCTTGGTCTCAGTATTAGGGACACTATCTGCTCCATATCCACTTGCTATCGCCATTTTAATGGGGATCATTGGAGCAGCTGCTATTTTTATATTTGGTGCATTACGAATAACGGGACCCTCTGCCATCTTTTTTGTGTTGGTTTTTTCGATGACTACAGGGATGCCAATCCAACCAGAGCTTGCCCCGTTACGCGCCGCTCTTGTCTTTCTTGGAGGAACCCTATCGTGGATGATTGCCATGTTTGGCTGGTTCTTCAATCCACATGGCCCAGAAACAGGGGTCGTCCAAAGAGTTTATTTGGAATTGGCTGCGTTTCTCGATTCCGTTGGTACAAATAAATTTTCTGTTTCGAAACATCGAGTTATGTCCGTTTTGAAAGAAGCAGAAGAAACATTGGCAGCAGGGTATATCCCTTGGCGAACAACGGATCTCTTTAATCGTTTATACGTATTAAACAATCATGCCAATCAACTATTTTTGTATGTTCTTGAAAATTTTTCAGATAGTCATTCCAACTTCCCACCTGAATTGGGTCAAACTATCCGGGAAATGGCTCATTCACTAGACCATAAGAAAAAGGGAGAAAGTTTTTCAAAAAAAATTCTTCAGCCTTCAGATATGGATGAAAAGGTGGCTCAATTATTTACAATCGTTTATGATGCGGATGCCATCATGAATGAACCAACATCTAAAATAAATCAAACGCTTCGAATTTCCAAACCTTCCTTTAAGACTATTTTTATGGGTGCCTTTGATAAACACTCGATTGTTTTTATTACGGCGATACGATTCGGCGTTATTACGACTATTGCTGCAATTATTGCCTTTCAGTTTGCATTTGTACGGTCCTATTGGGTCCCTTTATCCTGTGTAGCTGTTTTGTCAGGCTCTACCATTGTTGCGACCTATCATCGTGCCATTCAAAGAGGATTGGGTACCATCATTGGTATTTTAATTGCTAGTTTCATTCTTGCTATGCACCCAGATGGTTACATTATTGCTTTTTTCGTTTTACTATTGACGTTTATTACGGAACTTTTTATTGTAAAGAATTATGGATTGGCAGCCCTATTTTTTACACCGAATGCATTATTAATGGCAGAAAGCACGAGTCAGGGAAGTTTTAGCTTTTTCTATTTTGCCTCGGCCAGATTAATCGATGTGTTGATCGGAATTAGTATTGGTCTCATCGGTGTAAGGTTAGTAGGGAGGCGATCAGCCTCTAGTCGACTGCCACATTTAATCACCAAAACCATCTCAAGTCAGGCTCAATTTTTGATCATCCTCTTTTCAGATCAAGGAGAAGGTTTTATTGCTTCGGAGAGTAGAGAATTAAGAAAAATGCGTACGAATATTATTAATTTAATTACGCTATATACTACTGCTGCAGGCGAGATTCCGGTTAATCAAAAAGCAGTGGAATACTACTGGCCGGTAATTTTTTCGATCGAGCATTTAGGATATTTACTAGAAAATTGTTCAAGAACCGAAGAACGTCCAATTCTATCAGATGAAACACTCTCCCAATTGCTTTATATATGTGAAGCGATGGCCAATGCCACCGATCGAAAACGTTCGCCTTCTTTAAAAACAGTACCTAACATCGAAGCATTTCCTAGCATTCAAAGTGAAATTATCAGCCTGCAAAAGTCGCTTCAAATGGAAGGTTGAGTTTCTGTAAAAGTAAAAGAAGGGCCAAGTATGGGAAGTATCGGGGTTGCGCCAGCCGCCAACATTAATGTAAATGGAAAATATCCTTCGATGTTTGAACCGGTTCATGGGTCTGCACCTGATATTATTGGGAAGGGCATCGCAAATCCGCTTGGTCAAATTTGGACGGCCAAAATGATGTTAGACCATTTTGGAGAAGAGGAACTAGGGATTTTATTATTAGATGCTATTGAAAACGTCACCAATGCGGGCATCTTAACACCGGACCTTGGAGGAAGTCATACAACAGAAGAAGTAACAGAAGAGATTATTAGGAAGTTAATAATAAACTAATATGTTATCGTTTCAATTTCTAATTTAAATCGCGCATCGGTTCCATCACTAATAAATAATAATATATTGTATGAAAAGAAACGCAAAGACCGAGGTGGAGCCGATGTATTTGTTCAAATCAATTTCGGATGATATTCCTTTAGCGCAATTAGTCTTCAAACAAAATTCTAAAGCAAAACGTCTTGTTCTAGCTGCACTATTTGCTAGCATCTCAGCTGTTCTCCAGGCAGCAGGTGGTTTTTTACCTGGAATAGGCTATTTTATCAGCCCTTTTGCTACCGCACCTATTCTATTCTGTTCGATCCTCTCCCTTCCACTTGGCGCCATGTCTTATTTCCTTACCAATCTATTGCTATTAATCCTTCAACCTAGTGAATTAATTATCTTCCCATTTACAACTGGTTTGTTAGGGCTGGGGACCGGAATCGCTTTCAATTTTCTCAAGAAAAGAATAAGCATCGTTGCTTTTGGGGCTACTTTTTTAACAATTGGAATGATCAACCTTTTATATGTTTTCAAATTTCCAGTCCTGGGTCCAACTGTTTCTGGTTCTTTTTCCATCCTAACAACAGGCAGTATTTTTTTATTTTCTTTTTTTTATAACTGGATTTGGGTTGTTATTGGGTTAACATTTTTAAAAAGGTTTAAGAAGTTTTTAACCTAGTACCCCTCCAAATCACACCTGTGTTCGGAGCAGCCCCTATATTTGTTCCCAATTTTTTCTGGTCGTTTCATCGTATCCACCCTGGAATAAGCCTTTCTATCTACTTATTCAGATAGGAGTTGTCCATATTCCAGTCTAGGGGTCAATTTTGCATGGCAACGTCGATTACAACGATTTCCTTTAGGGACTGCAGCTCCTCTTTGAGGATGTTTTCAAATTCACCAAGGGTGCTGGCTCTTATTCCTTTAATACCAAAGCTAGCAGCTAAATTAACAAAATCCGGGTTCTGGAAGGTGACTCCGTAGTTTTCCCCAAACATTTTGTTCATTTGCTGAACCTCAAGTTTTAACATTGAGTCATTTAAAACAATAATGAGGAATGAGAGTCCTAGACGTTTGGCCGTCTCTAATTCTGCAAAATTCATGAGCGCGCCGCCATCACCAGTAATACAAATAACGTCGTCATCTGGACAAGCCAGTTTTGCTCCGATGGCACCCGGTATGGCAATTCCCATTGAAGCTAGACCGTTTGAGATGATTAACTGGTTTGGTATTTTGGGCTGATAGGTACGGGCGATTGAAACCTTATGGGAACCGACATCAGAAATCACAATTGTGTTCTCTGAAGTAAGACTTTCAATACAATGGAGAACATTCTCAATTGTATAGGGCAGTGTGCTGGGGTCTGGCTGATCTTGGTCGATTTGATAAACGGTCTTTATTTGTTCTCTAAGTCCCCCAGAAGGTACCCAGGATTTAGTTGGGAGATCTGATTGATTAAGCATTTGGAGTGTCATCTTAATGTTCCCGACCAGTTCACCCCCGATAGGGTAATATTCATTTATTTCGGCAGGTAAAGTATCGATATGTAGAACCGGAAGTTTCTTTTGATTCCAGTCTTTCGGCAGTTTTTCAACAAAGTCGAAGCCGATAACAATCAGTAAATCTGCTTCCTCCATGCCTGGTAAGACTTCATCGTTTTCATTAAATCCAAACGTAAAGAAATTCAGCGGGTGTTCCTTCGGAAGCACACCTTTTGCCATAAAACTGTGGCTAACAGGAGATTGAATGGTATTGATAAAGGTCAGCAACTCAGGGTATGCCTCCTGCCTGATTACTCCGTTTCCAATGATAATAAAGGGTTTTAGTTGTTTTTTTATAAGCTGGGTTGCTGCTACGAGTGCCTCATTAACTGGGACACTTTCAGGCAAAGATGTTACTGGCAAAGGCTTCCCAGGAATCATTTGAGCGGAAAAGTTCTCCGGTATCGTAATAGCGACCGAACCCGGTTTCTCCATTTTTGCCACTCTGAATGCTTTTCGAATAATCGCGGGTACAGTCTGGGATTCCTTGATTTGAGTGCTCCACTTTGTTGTCGGCTCAAACAATTTAGCTATATCTATATATTGATGTGATTCATTATGGTGACGTTCCACACCAGCTTGTCCAATTAATGCCACCACGGGTGAATGATCGAGCTGAGCGCTGGCAATACCAGTTAATAAATTTGTTGCTCCTGGACCCAGCGTCGATAAACAAACGCCGACTTTTTTTGATAGTCTACCATAAACATCGGCCATAAAAGCAGCCCCTTGCTCATGCCTGACATTCACATACTGAATTTGTGTTGATTTTGATAATGAATCAGCAAGATCGAGTGTCTCCGTGCCTACGATCCCAAACACATATTCCACACCTTCGTTTTCTAAACAATGAACGAGTGCATCTGTTACTTTCATCTGATCCTCCAAAAAAACTTGATTTTTATCCTATGTTTTCTATGGTTACCGCTGATAGGATTTTTTAACCTCCCGCTAATAGTAGATGATTGGAAAATTGCCTAAAGAAAGAAGCAGCAGACGTTAGGTTATGGTAGAGTTATAATGAGAAGAAAATAATGGAAGTAAATAGGTGATAAATAATGCATGAAAAACAACAATATGTCTGGTATGCAAGTTATGGTTCCAATATTAATGCCGACCGATTCTTATGTTATATAAAAGGTGGTCAACCTGAGGGATCAGCACAAATTGAGATAGGATGTAAAGATCCTTCCCTTCCAGTAGACGAGTCAATCTTCACCATAGACCTGCCCCTTTACTTCGCCAAAGAAGCGGCTAGATGGGAATCTCAAGGAGTAGCCTTTATCGGTTTGAACCAAGACAAAGGAAACCATACCTATAGTAAGAAATATCTAATTACGGGCGAACAGTTTCTAGATGTCGTCAAACAAGAAAATAATGGACTGAATTTTGAGATTGATTTAAATGATGTTAAACAGAAGGGTTCAAAAGTATTCCACCGCCATTCCTGGTATGGAAATATACTGTATTTGGGAGATGAAAATGGCTTTCCCATTTACACCTTTACAGCCCCATGGGATATTAATGAAGTCGAGTGGAAGAAGCCTTCCACTGCCTATTTAAAAACCATTATTAAGGGATTATCAAAAAATTATTCAAATGAAGAAATTGTTGCTTATTTTCAAAGCAAACCTGGCATTAAAGATCAATTCGCTGATCATGAATTGGCACTTCTGTTAAAAGGCCGTGAAGGGTGATTTTTTCTTCCCTTTTCACGGCTTATTTTTATCAAGAAAGGAATAATAAGAACATTCATTTAAATGTCCTAACGATTAGGAGAGGAAAATTTATCCTTGGTAAATTGTGAATTCGCTTACAGTTCACAATTTAGACCTTAATTATTCTGTTTTTAGTGTTATGATAATGATAATGGTACTAACGAATTGAGACCTCGAATTACTTGGAAGCTGTGGATGAAAATCTGAAAAAAAAAGGAAGTATTCCTATGAACTTAAAACATAAAAAGCATAATATTATTCAACGAATTGGACGAGCTTTTAAGTTGAATTTTATCAAACTGTTACGTTCTCCCGGAGGAGCGAAAAAAGTTTCCTTGGGATTTGCGATTGGCTTTGGTTTGGAAATGGTCGTTCTATCGTCTGCATCCCTTATTTATATTGTGTTTTTACCGATGGTTCGGATAGCTAAAGGTTCATTACCTGCAGCAATCATCGGAAATGTCATTGGAAAACTATCCTTTCTTCCTGTTCTTCTCTTACCTTTTGCCAAGAAAATTGGTAAACTAATCTATCCATTTAACGGGCAAATCGGGCATAAGACACCATTTTCGTTTGAACAATTATTGCAAGGGGATTTCCGTGGCGTAGTCAGTCTTCTTCATGGCGGAGTCCATGTGTTAATTGGAATGACTATTTTTGGGATCATACTTGGTGTCATCTCGTATTTCTTTGTTCATTATTTTTACGAAAAAGAAAAAACGAAAAGACTTACGAGAATTCGTGATAAACAAGCATCTCGAAAAAATCCTCTTGTTATCATCGATGCTGCTAATAACTAAGGTTTTAGCTTCTTTAAGATGATTGATTCTACAAGCTTCCACGGCAGGAAATTTTTAATGGTAAGCATATTCTTTACACCAGCCCCGATTGGATACCGGAGGTCAGGTGATTTCGATTGCGAAGCAATTTGTGCAGCCAGTTTGGCTACATCGATTGGATTGCCATGGCCGGCTTTTCCACCTTCAATTTCATTTAGTAAGCTACCAATATAGGCTGAGTAGGGTGATTCAGCATTGACCTCCATCCCATTAACACTTGCCCAAATATTGGTTGAAAAAGATCCAGGCTCAATTAAAGAAACATCAATCCCAAATGGTTTCAGCTCCAGTCGTAAGCTCTCGCTATAGCCCTCAAGCGCGTGCTTGGATGCGACATATGCAGACAATCCGGGGAATCCAAATTTTCCGCTGATACTGCTCATATTAATAATCCTGCCCTGTTTCTTTGCCCGCATCAATGGAAGGACTGCCTGGGTTACGGCGATCAATCCGAAAAAGTTGGTTTCAAATTGAAGCCGATAATCCTCTATTGAGAGCTCTTCACTAAAACCTCCAAGTGCATAACCCGCATTGTTGACTAACACATCTATAGAGGGATAATCCTCTAGTTTGCCTCGAAATAGAAGAATGGATTCCGTGGAGGTAACATCAAGTGGGAGGACATGAATGAAATTTTCTACCTGGTTTTCTTTTGCAAGTTCGAGTAGGGGCTGTGCTTTGTTTACATCTCTCATCGTTGCAATCACCGTAAATCCTTTTAATGCCAGTTCAATCACGGTTAATAATCCGAAGCCGCTAGAAGATCCTGTAACGATGGCTGTTTTTTGTGTCATGATGTTCTCCTTTCCTACCTTTTCTTCTATTTAAACTTAAAATAGAGAAGTTTGTATAGCTTAAATGGAAAAAAGGCTGTCCCAAAATACTTGGGACAGCCTTTTTGTGTGCCAGGCATGTTCATTAACTAGGCGGTGCAAGTCCGCTATGGGCGTTGGGATATGCGAACCATTAGCC
>NZ_JBGBPR010000006.1:114786-234238 GCF_041106275.1 Neobacillus sp. BF23-41 | reverse complement strand
TGGGGCCTTAGCTCAGCTGGGAGAGCGCCTGCTTTGCACGCAGGAGGTCAGCGGTTCGATCCCGCTAGGCTCCACCATAATTAAATTGTATATTTGGCGGTGTAGCTCAGCTGGCTAGAGCGTACGGTTCATACCCGTAAGGTCGGGGGTTCGATCCCCTCCGCCGCTACCAAATATTGAGGACCTTTAGCTCAGCTGGTTAGAGCAGACGGCTCATAACCGTCCGGTCGTAGGTTCGAGTCCTACAAGGTCCACCATTAGTTTCATAATGAACACGGAGGAATACCCAAGTTTGGCTGAAGGGATCGGTCTTGAAAACCGACAGGCGGGTCATTCCGCGCGGGGGTTCGAATCCCTCTTCCTCCTCCATATTATTTCTATAATTTTATTGTCGCGGGGTGGAGCAGTCTGGTAGCTCGTCGGGCTCATAACCCGAAGGTCGCAGGTTCAAATCCTGTCCCCGCAATTGGTCTGGTAGTTCAGTTGGTTAGAATGCCTGCCTGTCACGCAGGAGGTCGCGGGTTCGAGTCCCGTCCAGACCGCCATTTTCATTTGGCAAAGTAATATGGCTCAGTAGCTCAGTCGGTAGAGCAGATTGCTCACATCACTGCAAAAGCTTCTATGGCAATCTGCGAGAAAGAACGAAAGTTCTTTTGAGCAAAGGACTTACAGTAATATAAGATTAGGGTACCATCCTTATTTTTGGCTCAGTAGCTCAGTCGGTAGAGCAAAGGACTGAAAATCCTTGTGTCGGCGGTTCGATTCCGTCCTGAGCCACCATTTTAATTAAATAGAATTTTTATTGTGGCGATTGTGGCGAAGTGGTTAACGCACCTGATTGTGGTTCAGGCATTCGTGGGTTCGATTCCCATCAGTCGCCCCATAATAAATTTATTATATGCGGGTGTAGTTTAGTGGTAAAACCTCAGCCTTCCAAGCTGATGATGAGAGTTCGATTCTCTTCACCCGCTCCAATTTATGGGCCTATAGCTCAGCTGGTTAGAGCGCACGCCTGATAAGCGTGAGGTCGATGGTTCGAGTCCATTTAGGCCCACCATATATCTTTTCACAGCAGCAACTTTAATTATTCCGCAGTAGCTCAGTGGTAGAGCTATCGGCTGTTAACCGATCGGTCGTAGGTTCGAGTCCTACCTGCGGAGCCAAACGGGGAAGTACTCAAGTGGCTGAAGAGGCGCCCCTGCTAAGGGTGTAGGTCGGGTGACCGGCGCGAGGGTTCAAATCCCTCCTTCTCCGCCATATATTAAGGCCCCTTGGTCAAGCGGTTAAGACACCTCCCTTTCACGGAGGTAACACGGGTTCGAGTCCCGTAGGGGTCATACAAAAAAACTGATAACAACATGTTATCAGTTTTTTTGTATGACCTATTAAAGAAAGAAAGATATAGATTACATTTATGATTTCAAAGATCTATTGGATACAATGTAAAGACTTTTTATCGAACTAATGACGCCAATAGGCCCTATTGGATTGGTTTTCTAGACTTTTTATCGAACTAATGATGCCAATAAGTCCCTTTGGCTCGATTTTACAGAAACTCTCCGCTTTTTCCATGAGATGTCTAAACCTATAAATCCGCTTGAATGTCCAAATTCTTAGAACCATTAGAGGACGCCTTTTATACAAGGAAAGTTATATTGATATAACTTTTAGTGTCCTCCTCTCCTTAGCGAAAGCCTTGATAACGCTTACATTCGCAACAATTTCCCCTAATTTTGAACTATTTTTTAAATAACATTTTTTGTATGAAAATCATAGAAAACTAAAAAAAAATTTATATATTTTTGGCGATTACTGATAGAAAAATTGGTGTATGGTGTCGAAATTTGTCGCATCTTAGGGTTATATAGCATATTGCCTCACCTATTGTCAGAAAAGATAAAAAAGTTTTATGAGGAATATTGATTAATAGCCATTATAATTGGTCTTTGAAATACTTATTTTCATTGGGAATGAGGAGAGCCATGACAGTGAATACATTTTTTCCGACTGACTATCAGTTACATTTATTTCACGAGGGAAATTTTTTCCAAAGTCATCAGCTTTTTGGCGCTCATATCTTTAAGAATTCCGATAAGGTTTATACACGATTTTGCGTATGGGCCCCTAATGCAATGCAGGTTAAGCTTGCGGGGGATTTTAATAACTGGAATGGTGAAGGGTATGAATTGCAAAAGGTTAATGATGAGGGAGTTTGGATTCTGATTGTTAATAGGGATCTAACAGGGAAGCTTTATAAGTATGAAATTATCACACATTCAGGTGAGAGGCTGCTAAAATCAGATCCATTTGCTTTTTATTCTGAAATAAGACCGAATACAGCTTCTATTGTTTATTCGTTAAACCATTATGAGTGGCAAGACAATCATTGGATGAATCGAAGAGGAAAAAAGAACCTCCTTTCTGAGCCAGTTGTAATTTATGAAGTGCATTTGGGTTCATGGAAAAAGAAGGAAGACGGCGAATATCTAAGTTATAAAGAATTGGCATTGGAACTTATTCCATATGTAATTGAGCACGGATTTACACATATAGAGTTATTACCTCTAGTCGAACACCCTCTCGATGCCTCATGGGGTTATCAAGGAACAGGTTACTTTTCTGTTACATCCAGGTTTGGGACACCAGATGAATTTAGAGAATTTGTTGATCTGATTCATCAACATGGTATTGGGGTTATTCTTGATTGGGTGCCTGGTCATTTTTGCAAGGACGCTCATGGCCTTTACCGTTTTGATGGGACTCACATTTATTCCTATAGCACAGCTAGCGACAGAGAGAATGCTGTTTGGGGAACTGCCAACTTTGACCTTGGAAAAGGAGAGGTACAAAGTTTTCTAATCTCAAATGCCCAGTTTTGGATTGACTATTTCCATATTGATGGTTTCCGAATGGACGCAGTAGCTAATATCATTTACTGGCCGAATGGATCAAATGAGAAGCGTGAAAACCCATTTGGAATTAACTTTTTGAAAAAATTAAACCAACATGTTCATGAGTATGAACCATACTTTTTAATGATTGGTGAAGATTCAACAGAATTTCCTAATGTCACAACACCAGTTACATACGGTGGGCTTGGCTTTGATTATAAATGGAATATGGGCTGGATGAATGACATGCTTGAATATATGGAAACTCCCCCTTACTCGCGCTCACATGTTCATTCTAATGTAACGTTTTCATTTTTATATGCCTTTTTAGAAAACTTTATGCTGCCATTTTCTCACGATGAAGTGGTACATGGAAAAAAATCACTGCTCGATAAGATGCCAGGCGATTATTGGGAGAAATTTGCACAACTTAGACTCTTGCTAGGGTATATGTTTGCTCATCCTGGAAAAAAACTTTTATTTATGGGTTTTGAACTGGGCCAGTTTTCTGAATGGAAAGATAAAGAACAGCTCGATTGGAACTTAATGGACTATGAGATGCATCAAAAATTAAATGCCTACGTAAAGTTTTTAACTAAATTCTATAAACGTTCAAAGGCACTTTATGAACTCGATCATTTACAGGACGGATTCGAATGGATAGATGCCAATAATAGCCACCAATCTGTTTTCTCTTTTATGAGAAAAGGGAAAAAGTCTGAAGAAACATTAGTGGTTATTTGCAATTTTACTGGTGTCAATTACCCAATGTATAAAATTGGTGTTCCTAAATCCGGTGAGTATCGAGAAATTTTCAATAGTGATCATAAAGAATACGGTGGAGCTGGATTGGTTAATAAAAAGACTATCATAGCAGAAGAAGAACCATTCCATGGCCAGCCATTTTCACTAAATCTAGCAATTCCCCCATTTGGATTTCAAATCATCAGACCAGTTAAAAAGAGGAAGGAGCGAAAAGGAAATGGCAAAGAAGAAGTGCGTAGCCATGTTATTAGCAGGAGGGAAAGGAAGTAGGCTTAATTCGCTGACAAAGGATCTAGCGAAACCAGCTGTTCCTTTTGGAGGTAAATATCGAATTATTGATTTTGCATTGAGCAATTGCGCCAATTCTGGCATCGATACGGTTGGGGTATTAACACAATACCAACCATTGTTATTAAATTCCTATATTGGGATTGGAAGCGCGTGGGATCTTGACCGAAAGGATGGCGGGGTAACTGTATTACCACCGTATGCTGAATCTTCCGAAGTAAAATGGTATACAGGCACTGCAAGTGCGATTTATCAAAACCTTAATTACCTTAAACAATACCAGCCTGAATATGTGCTAATCCTATCAGGTGACCATATTTACAAAATGAACTATGAGAGTATGCTTGAATATCATATTGAAAAAAGGGCAGACGTAACTATTTCTTTAATTGAAGTTCCTTGGAATGAAGCCAGTCGTTTTGGGATCATGGATACAGACGAAGAACTAAGAATTGTCGATTTTGACGAAAAACCAGCGAATCCAAAAAATAATCTTGCTTCGATGGGCATTTATATTTTTAACTGGAATATACTTAAAGAATATTTAGAAATGGATGACCGTGTTCCTGAATCGAGTCATGATTTTGGTAAAGATGTGATTCCGATGCTTTTAGAGGAAAATAAAAAATTGTTTGCTTATCCATTTAAAGGCTATTGGAAAGACGTGGGTACGGTCCAAAGCCTCTGGGAAGCTAATATGGATCTACTAAGAGAAGAATGTGACTTAGATTTGTTTGATCACGGATGGAGGATTTATTCAGTTAACCCGAATCAGCCGCCACAATATATTTCTCCGAGTGCGTTGGTTAAAGAGTCACTTATTAATGAGGGATGTACAATAGAAGGGGAAGTAGAGAAATCAGTTCTTTTTCAAGGGGTTACTGTTGGAAAAGGATCAACTATTTTAGAGTCGGTCATAATGCCGGATGCGATCATTGGTAATAATTGTTTGATTGAAAGGGCCATAGTACCTTCTGAAGTGAATGTTCCTGACGGGACAGTTATCCGCTCGTTCGATGAAGAGATTATTCTAGTTACTAATGAAATGTTAAGCGGGTTATACCCTGCTTTTTAATATAATACAGGAGGGACTTGGATTGAAAAAAAAGCTACTAGGAGTCATTGATGCCACAACATACCATGAAGATTTGGAAGATTTATTAACACATCGCTCACTTGCTGCCCTGCCTTTTGCAGGAAGATATCGTATTATTGATTTTGTGCTATCGAATATGGTGAATTCAGGTATTCGAAGTGTGGCAATATTTCCAAAAATGCAGTACCGTTCACTGATGGATCATCTAGGTTCAGGGAAAAACTGGGATTTGGATCGAAAACGGGATGGCCTTTTCTTTTTCCCATCGCCAATAGTTGATTACGATGGAAATACAATTGGTTCGTTTGAGAATTTTGCAGCAAATTTAGACTTCTTTTATCGCAGCACGCAAGAGTATTCGATTATTTCCAATTGCAATACGGTTTTTAATATGAACTTTAGACCAATCTTAGATTGGCATATCAATTCAAGATGTGACATTACCGAAATCCATCAAAAGGATGGAGCTTCGATGGAGATGTACTTAATCAAAACATCCCTACTTATTAAGCTGATTGAAACGCGTAATGAAACAGGGTATACCTGTATGAAGGATGTTGTAAATGATATTGAAAATCTTTACTCGATTTGTAACTATGAATATGACGGTTATTCCGTGATGATAGATTCGATCGAAAACTATTTTTCTACTAGTATGAATTTGCTACAGTCGGATGTCTGGAAAAAACTATTTATTAAAGAACAGCCGATTTTCACAAAGGTAAAGGATGAGCCGCCAACGAAATATAATAAAGGGTCTGTTGTAAAAAATGCAATGATTGCCAATGGATGTTTAATTAGCGGTTCAGTAGAAAATAGTATTATATCCCGAGGTGTAAAGATTGGAAAAGGTGCAGTTATTAAGAACTGTATCATTATGCAAAAGTGCCAGATCGAAGATAATTGTTATCTAGATTCCGTTATTTTAGATAAAGATGTGAAAGTTGAAGCAGGAACTAAATTAACTGGAACAGCGGGGTCACCATTTGTGGTTCGTAAAGGGACAAAACAAGGAGCGTTGATGAACTCGTGAAAGTACTATTTGCCGTTTCGGAATGTGGACCATTTGCAAAATCGGGAGGACTTGCCGATGTTGCTGGTTCCCTTCCAAAAGAATTAAAGAGTTTGGGAACTGATGTCAGAGTTATTCTACCTAAATACGGAACAATTTCAGAAGAATTTAAGAGTGAGATGAAAAAGGTTAAAGAATTTACTGTTTCTGTTGGCTGGAGAAATCAGTATTGCGGAATTGAAGAGCTCACACACCAGGGAGTTACATTTTATTTCGTAGATAATGAATACTACTTTAAACGAGAAAATTTATATGGATATTTTGATGATGGGGAAAGATTTGCTTATTTTAATAGGGCTGTCTTAGACACACTTGCCCAGCTAAACTTTTTTCCAGATGTGTTACATTGCCATGACTGGCACACGGCGATGATTCCTTTTCTGTTACGAACTGAATATTATAAAAGAAAAGGTTACGGCTTAATGCGTACTGTTTTTACGATTCATAATCTTCAATTCCAAGGGATCTTTCCAAAAGAGGTGTTGGGAGACTTGTTAGGCATGGATTACAATTCCTTTCACACTGGTCACTTAGAGTTTTTCGGAAATATCAATTATATGAAGGGTGCTCTTGTATCTGCAGACAAAATTACGACAGTTAGCCCAACCTATAAAGAAGAAATTCAAACACCTGTATTTGGTGAAAAGTTAGACGGTCTCTTAAGAGAAAGAAATGATGATTTAATTGGGATTTTAAATGGGATTGATGAAGATTTCTATAATCCTGTTTCCGACCCATTAATATATCAAACATATACGGCTGATAATCATCAAAAAAAATCAATCAACAAAAGTGAGATTCAAAAACATTTTGGATTACCACAATCTGAGCGTACACCTTTATTAGTCATGATTACAAGGCTGACAAGGCAAAAAGGACTTGATTTAGTTAAATGTGTCCTTCGTGAAATTTTGCAGGAGGATCTGCAGGTCATTATCCTTGGAACAGGTGATTATGAATACGAAGAACATTTAAGACAGGCTGCACGCATTTATCCTGAAAAATTAAGGGTTCATACCGGTTTTAATGAAGGTCTTGCCCATAAACTTTATGCCGCTGCAGATTTATTTTTGATGCCATCCCAATTCGAACCATGCGGGCTTGGACAGTTGATTGCAATGAAATATGGTGCGATCCCGATCGTTAGGGAAACTGGCGGCTTAAATGATACAATAAAACCTTGGAACGAATTTACTGGAAAAGGAAATGGATTTTCTTTTTCAAATTTTAATGCCCATGATATGCTCTATACAATTAAAAGAGCACTAAGCGTTTATCACGATTCAAAATCGTGGAAATCGATTGTAAAACAAGCAATGGAAATGGATTATAGCTGGGCACAGTCAGCATATAGCTATAACCAGTTATATGCAGAGATCGTTGCAAGGAGTGAAACACATGTTTTCTAATACGGTCGAGTTTAAGGAAGCTTTTCTAAAAAGGATTGAGATGGTATGTGGGAAGAGTTTCCCTGAAAGCTCAGCCAGGGATCACTATCAAACCCTTGGAACAATGATTAGCGAATTTGTAAGTAATGATTGGATTACTACAAACGAGCGCCATTTGGCGGCAAAGGGAAAGCAGGTTTATTACCTCTCTATTGAATATCTTTTGGGGAAATTACTAAGACAAAATCTAATTAACCTGGGTGTGGAAGAGACGGTGCAAGCAGGCCTAGAGGAATTAGGAATCGATCTAGGAGAATTAGAGGAATATGAGGCAGATGCAGGCTTAGGAAACGGCGGCTTAGGAAGATTAGCTGCCTGTTTTCTAGACTCACTTGCATCACTTAATCTGCCGGGTCATGGTCATGGCATTCGTTACAAACATGGCTTATTTGAACAAAAAATTGTTGATGGCTATCAAGTAGAATTGCCGGAACAATGGCTAAGGAACGGAAATGTTTGGGAAATCCGTAAAACCGATAGTTCCATCAAAATCCCATTTTGGGGTAAGGTGGAAACAAAGATGGAAAATGGCCGACTTGTGTTTCATCACCTACATGCTGAAACGGTCACCGCAGTACCTCACGACATGCCGGTCATCGGCTATCAGTCAAAAACCATCAATACACTAAGACTTTGGAATGCAGAGCCTTCCCAATTTCCCTTACACGAGGATATTTTAAAATATAAACGGGAAACGGAAATGATTTCTGAGTTTTTATATCCTGATGATACCCATGATGAAGGAAAGGTTTTAAGATTGAAACAGCAATACTTTTTGGTATCCGCTAGTATACAATCTATTT
This sequence comes from Neobacillus sp. BF23-41, assembly GCF_041106275.1. NCBI lineage: Bacteria > Bacillati > Bacillota > Bacilli > Caryophanales > Bacillaceae > Neobacillus > Neobacillus sp. BF23-41. Next base: position 225,875 of record NZ_JBGBPR010000006.1, on the reverse strand, counting down.
TAAAGACCTATCGGAAACAACACAGCAGCTTAAAACAACTCCATGAACATATCTGTATTCACATTAATGATACACACCCTGTCCTCGCCATTCCCGAGTTAATGAGAATCCTAATTGATGACGAAGGATTTGATTGGGAGCAGGCATGGAACATTACAAAACATACTATTTCTTACACCAATCATACCACCTTGTCAGAAGCGTTAGAGAAATGGCCAATACATATTTTTCAACCGTTGCTTCCAAGAATATTTATGATTGTAGAAGAAATCAATGAACGATTTTGCCATGAACTTTGGGAGCAAACACCAGGTGATTGGGAGCGGATTAAGGGACTAGCCATCCTTGCCGATAATTATGTAAAAATGGCTCATTTGGCTATCGTCGGAAGCTTTAGTGTGAATGGTGTGGCGAAACTGCATACTGAAATATTAAAGAAACGCGAGATGAATCAATTTTATCAATTGTTTCCTGATAAATTTAACAATAAAACGAACGGAATTGCCTACCGCCGCTGGCTGTTAAAAGCGAACCCAAAACTATCTTCATTGATTACAGATACGATTGGGTCTGCATGGACATATAAAGCTACGGAGCTTTCCCAATTACTTAATTATCAAAACGACACTTCGTTTTTAGAGCAATTGTTAAAAATTAAGAATGAAAACAAACAAACACTTGCCAAGATTATTTTCGATAAGACGGGAACTGCCGTTGATACTGGTTCAATCTTTGATGTACAAGTGAAGCGGCTCCATGCTTATAAGCGGCAGCTTTTAAATGTCTTACATATTATGCATCTCTATAATCGGATCAAAGAAGATTCAAGCTTCAAGGTTGTTCCAAGGGTGTTTATTTTTGGAGCGAAAGCATCGCCAGGATATTATTATGCGAAGAAAATCATTAAGTTAATAAATACAGTTGCTGAAAAAGTTAACAATGACCCATTTATCAACGACAAAATTAAAGTGATTTTTCTTGAAAATTATCGTGTTTCTCTTGCGGAGAAGATCTTTCCAGCAGCAGATGTCAGTGAACAAATCTCCACGGCTAGTAAGGAAGCTTCTGGAACAGGTAATATGAAGTTTATGATCAATGGGGCATTGACGGTGGGGACCTTGGATGGGGCCAATATAGAAATTCGTGAATTAGTCGGTAATTCCAATATATTCACGTTTGGACTAACTGCAGATGAAGTTCTTCACTACTATCAACATGGCGGATATCAATCCGATGAATATTACCATCACGATTATCGAATTCGTCAAGCCGTTGACCAGCTTGTGAATGGCTTTTTTCCTGGTGTTTATAATGAATTTGAACCAATATTCGATTCACTCCTTCAGGAAAATGATCAATATTTTGTTTTAAAGGATTTTGCTTCCTATGCAGAAACACAACGTTCCATTGGAGAAGCGTTTATTGACCGATTACGTTGGCAGCAAATGAGTCTAAATAATATCGCCCAGGCTGGTTATTTTTCAAGTGATCGTACGATTCAGGAATACGCAGACGATATATGGGGAATTAAGCCTCTACAATAAGATAAGCGCAAGCGCCCTGTTCAGCGGCGTATGGCCTGGAGCGCTCCAACTGAGATAAAGGAAACACGAAGAGCCGAAGGTGATTCGATGTTGACTTATCGTAGGGCGGAGAGCGAAGGACACTAGCCGCTAGGGCGCTGGAGCTGGACAATTTTCAAAGTCGAAATTTATATTTTCTAATCTTATAAAAAAACTTCTGCCAGTCTATGGCAGAAGTTTTTTTTATAAGTAATGCCCAGCGAAAATTCCGATTGCTAATAAAAACCCAAATATCGTATTGGTTTGGGCTGTTGCTTTCATCGCTGGTGCCATTTGAATCGGCAGGGTATTTTCAATAAATCCTTTGGTTGCTTTAATAGCCTTTGGGGCGCTAAGAATTACAAGTGCTGTCCAAATTGGTAAGACACCAATAATGATGAGTCCCAAAACCCAAAGAAATGAAAAAGTGAACATCCCTGTTAATAAGTAAATAGCACCTTTCTTACCTAATAGAATAGCAACTGTTTTACGGCCGTTTTCTTTGTCGCCATCCAAATCACGGATGTTATTCGATAACATAATCATACCAACCAATATCATACTTGGAACTGAAACGAGAATACTTGTGCTGCTGACTGTTCCCGTTTGAATAAAGAAGGCGATTAAAATAATCAGCATCCCCATAAAGAAACCTGAAAGAATTTCACCAAATGGTGTATAGGCGATTGGGAAAGGACCTCCAGTATAAAAATACCCCACAGCCATACAAATTAGGCCTACAATGGCTAACCACCAGCTACTATTTGCGCAAATATAGATCCCTAATAATAGGGCAATTCCATAAAAGCCAAACGCAAGATTTAGGACTGTTTTGGGTTTGATTCCGTCACGAACAATCGTACCGCCAATCCCAACGGATTGGGCAGTATCCAGACCGCGTTTGAAATCGAAATATTCATTAAACATATTGGTTGCAGCTTGAATCAATAAACTCGCTATAAGCATGGCAAAAAATAGACCAAAATGGATTTTCCCATACTTAAGGGCTAATGCCGTACCAAGCAGAACTGGTACGAATGCAGCGGTTAATGTATGTGGGCGGGTCATTTGCCACCAAACTTGAAAGCCGCGGTTTGATTCAACTACAGGATTCGAGCTTTGCTGTATATTTGGTTGCATAGTATCTCTCCCTTTTTAGTTTTTTTCTCTCTATTTAAAGGTTTAGAATCGATTATTTGATGGGCTTTGCCCAAAACTAAGTGTATGAAATTCAAGGAATAGTGTCAATTAATTTTTCTTATCAAATCTAGAAGATTATACCTGTTTGATTATTATTGGATGGTTGGTGGGAAAATGAAACTAATTAAATGAGAATACTTTTTTTATCAGTAAGATGAAAACTTAAGATATAATACGGAATGAGGAAGGTTTGCTAGTGACAAGTATTACTGACTTCTTTACAATGAGAGTAGTATGTTAAAATTTGCATTAATATGAATGGATAACAGTCATTTCGGCTGTTTTGGAGGGATTTGTTTGGTTACCATTCAAGAATTGGAAATAATGGAACGAGGTCTTTTGGCTGTTAATAGGGCAAAAGAACTTGGCCGGCCCATTTTAATTAGTGAAGTTCATAAAATGGACACGATTAACCCACTATCATTTTTTAATATAGGAAAAGAACATTATCGCGGGGAACGATTTTTCTGGAAGGACCCAACGGACGAGACGGTGCTAATTGGACTTGGGATTTCGAAACAAATTCAGACGGATCAGGCTTCTGACCGCTTTTTTCATGTTGAAAAGGAATGGGAAAAATTTTTAGAGGACTGCCTCATTTTTAATCCATATACAGAAGTTGGTGTAGGACCCGTCATGTTCGGGGGCTTCTCTTTTGACCCCTACAAGGATAAAACAGACCTCTGGTCCAAGTACGCTGATTCATTGTTCCACATACCCAAATTTTTATTGAGTATCATTCGCGGTCAAACGTATTTAACCACGAATACAGTTTGTACTCCACATGAGGATCCTTATTTATTTAAGAAAGTGAGCAAAGAGAGAAATCAGCTATTAAATTCGCTCCATCAGAATGAACGGATGAGTACAGCGTCACTTCTAGAAACGCGAGAGATTGAACCAGAGGAGTGGAAAAAAACTGTTGACGGAGTTGTGAAGGAATTAACAGAAGGCCCGCTTAAGAAGGTCGTTCTCGCCCGAGAATTGCGGCTTGTTTTTGACGATCAGGTAGAGGCAGAGGATGTATTGAATAATTTATATATGCAGCAGCATGAAAGCTTTATTTTCGCATTTGAATCGAATGGTGATTGTTTTATTGGAGCATCTCCAGAAAGACTAGTGAAAAAACATGGCAATGAGGTTTATTCTACCTGCCTTGCAGGTTCTATTTCACGGGGGAAAACCGAACAAGAAGATTTGAAATTAGGTCAAATGTTATTAAATGATCAAAAAAATCTGATTGAGCATGGTTTCGTTGTTGAAATGATTAAAGCAGCACTTGAAGAATCATGTGAGGAAATTATCCTGCCTGACAAGCCGCAGTTGATGAAGATACGGGATATTCAGCACCTATATACCCCTGTTATCGGAAAATGCCATAAGGATGCTTCCTTGTTGTTATTAGTCGATCGACTTCACCCAACACCAGCACTCGGCGGACTGCCTAAGGATGAAGCAGTTGTAAAGATTAGACAAGTAGAAGAACTGGACCGTGGATTCTATGCTGCTCCTCTAGGGTGGGTGGACTACAGAAAAAATGGCGAATTTGCTGTTTCGATTCGATCTGGACTGATCCAGGGGGATGAAGTATCGTTGTTTGCAGGTTGTGGAGTAGTAGCAGATTCTGACTCAGAAAGTGAATATTTGGAGACGAGCTTGAAATTTAAACCAATGCTCCGAGCCCTTGGAGGAAATTAAATATGAATCATCAAGAATCATTAACAGCCTATATAGCCGCCGTAGTTGCTGAACTTATTTTTTCGGGAGTTACGGATGTAGTTGTTAGCCCTGGTTCAAGATCAACTCCAATGGCGATGATCATGGCAGAACATCCTGACCTGAAAGTCCATATCCATGTTGATGAACGGTCAGCGGCTTTCTTTGCGTTGGGCATTGCAAAGTCGTTAAATAAGCCAGTTGCCATACTTTGTACTTCAGGTACAGCAGCAGCAAACTATTTTCCTGCGATTGTTGAAGCGCGTTATGCTCGGGTACCATTGATTGTACTTACAGCGGATCGACCGCATGAACTGAGAGAGGTTGGTGCCCCACAGGCAATCGACCAAATTCATTTATATGGAAAGCATGTGAAATGGTTCTCCGAAATGGCATTGCCTGAAAAAAGTGATGAAATCATCCGCTATGCCAGGACCGTTTGTGCCCGGGCAGTTGCGATTGCCACTAGTGCCCCTTCTGGTCCTGTACATTTGAATTTTCCTTTCAGAGAGCCGCTAATTCCAAAGATGGATGATGAGCTCTTCCAGCTTAATGAACGACCAAATGGGTATATAAAAGTTCAAAACGGGGACTTAACCCTTTCAGATGAACATTTTCAGGAAATAGCTGAAAGGCTTAATAAGACAAATAAAGGTGTTATTATTTGTGGAAACCTGGGAGATTCTGAATTTCCTAACGCGGTTACGCAATTAGCTGAGAAATTAAATTTTCCAATCATTGCAGACCCCTTATCACAATTAAGAAGTGGGCAACATAGCCTTAAAAATATCATTGAAACTTATGATACCTTCCTAAGGAATGAAGATGCAAAAACCTTCCTTAAACCAGAAATTGTTATTCGAATTGGTGCTATGCCAATATCAAAAGCATTAACGATCTTCTTAAAAGAAAATGGAGATGCTGAACAATTTGTGATTGATGGCGGCGGAGGCTGGCGTGATCCTTCATCCTTGTCAACCAGGATGATCTTTTGTGATGAATCGGTATTCTGCAAGAAGCTATTGTCATATACGAATGAGAACCCCTCATCCCAATTTTTAACGAAATGGAAAAAGGTAAACGGGTTAACCAAAGAAAATATGAATGCTCTAAGAGATATAACAGAATTAAGTGAAAGCAAACTATTTTATCAATTAGCCGATATGGTACCAGAGGGTGCTACCCTTTTTGTTGGCAATAGTATGCCAATTCGCGACTTGGATAGTTTTTTTATTAACAATAATAAAGCAATCAAAGTAATGGCGAACAGGGGAGCCAATGGGATCGATGGTACTGTTTCGACCGCTTTAGGTGCAGCTTTATACTCAAAATCTTTATACCTTGTCCTTGGCGATTTAACTTTTTTCCACGACTTAAATGGTCTGATTGCAGCAAAGTTGTACAATATAGATATTAATATTCTTCTGGTTAACAATAATGGAGGCGGAATTTTTTCCTTCCTTCCTCAATCGGAGCATCCTAAGAATTTTGAACTGCTGTTTGGAACCCCACTAGATCTAGAATTTGAGCATTCGGTTAAGATGTTTAAGGGTGAATTTACGAAGATTGAAGATTGGGACCATTTAGGGTCAGAAATGATGAAGGCTATGAATCAAACGGGGTTAAAAGTATATGAACTTAGAACAAACAGAGACGTTAACCGTGACGAACACCGCGGATTTTGGAGCTTTGTTTCCCGGGAAATATCGAACTTTGTCAAAGGTGAACAGTAAATGAAGATTGTTAGCGACGGGATTCAATATCATGTCGAAGTTTACGGGGAAGGATCTATCCCGCTTGTTCTTTTACATGGATTTACCGGGGACTGCTCGACATGGACTCCTTTCTATGATGCTTGGGAGAAGCAAATGAAACTAATTAATCCTGACATCATTGGACATGGAAAAACGGAATCACCCGATGTACTTAGTCGATATCAAATAGAGTCAGTTGCGAAGGATTTAAAAACGATCCTTGAACATTTAGATGTTAAGCAAGTAGATTTACTTGGTTACTCAATGGGTGGAAGACTTGCCCTTACTTTTGCCCTGCTTTTTCCTGAGCGGGTCCGTAAATTAATACTTGAAAGTGCCTCACCAGGTCTGGCAACAGAAAATGAAAGTCAACTTCGCCGTATGAAAGATGCGGAACTTGCTAAATTTATTAAAGAACAGGGGATAAGCTCGTTTGTAGATTATTGGGAAGGGATCCCCCTTTTTCAAACGATGAAACGATTGCCTTCAGCACAAAAGCAGGTCATAAGAGAACAGCGTTTAAACAATTCGCCTACTGGGCTCGCGAACAGCCTGCTTGGGATGGGAACCGGATCTCAGCCTAACTGGTGGGGGAAATTAAACGAACTAACTTGCGAGGTCATGCTGTTAACGGGTGAAGAAGATAAAAAGTTTTGTGATATTGCGGATAAAATGATGAAAGAGCTAAAAAATAGCTCTTGGGTGGTTATTGAAGGTAGTGGGCATGCAATTCATGTGGAAGAACCAGAAAAGTTTGGTACAATAGTAAGTGACTTTTTGTCAAAAGAATAAATAAGGGAGGATTTCATTTTGACAGTAGAATGGATTGCAGGACGCAAATATGAGGAAATTCTATATGAAACATACAATGGTATTGCGAAAATCACCATTAATCGTCCACATGTACATAATGCATTTACACCGAGAACTGTTTCGGAATTAATTGATGCTTTTGCCTTCGCACGAGATGATTCTAGTGTAGGAGTTATTATTTTAACTGGAGCAGGAGATAAGGCATTTTGTTCAGGTGGTGACCAAAAAGTTCGTGGCCATGGGGGATATGTTGGAGAGGATCAAATTCCTCGTCTAAATGTTCTTGACCTTCAGCGCCTTATTCGTGTTATTCCAAAACCTGTTATCGCAATGGTAAAAGGATATGCCATCGGTGGTGGTCATGTGCTGCACATTGTGTGTGACTTAACGATTGCAGCGGATAATGCTATTTTCGGACAAACTGGACCGAATGTTGGAAGCTTTGATGCTGGATACGGCTCAGGCTACCTAGCTAGAATTGTTGGACATAAAAAAGCTCGGGAAATCTGGTTCCTATGTCGTCAATACAATGCCCAAGAGGCACTTGATATGGGCTTGGTGAATACGGTTGTTCCGCTTGAAAGAGTAGAGGAAGAAACGATTCAATGGTGTAGTGAAATACTTGAGAAAAGTCCAACTGCCCTTCGTTTCTTGAAAGCAGCCATGAATGCTGATACAGACGGATTAGCTGGTCTTCAACAATTTGCTGGCGACGCAACCCTGCTTTACTATACAACCGATGAAGCCAAAGAAGGCCGTGATTCATTTAAAGAAAAGCGTAAGCCTGATTTTGGTAAATTCCCTCGTTTTCCTTGATAGTTTTTACCAGCAGCTTGATGGTTTCCATCAGGCTGTTTTTAATAGAAAATCTGGGAGAAAGCAGGCAGATTAGGAAAGGTGACAATTATGCAAAGCGAAATGATACCTAATTTTTTGAAGAAAAGAGCGTTTCTAACCCCTGAACGAACAGCGGTGTATTTTCAGGAACAAACCATAACCTTTGGCGAACTCTACCAACGTTCTTATCAAGTTGCAGGACAGCTACAAGGGTTAGGAATGCGAAAAAGCCAATATGTTGGTGTGTTATTAAAAAGCAACCTAGATACAGTTGTCATATTATTTGCCCTTCAACTATTAGGGGTTCGGGCTGTAATTTTGAACAACCGCCTTTCTCCGTCGGAACTAGTATGGCAGCTAATTGATGCAAAGGCCGTCTCTTTAATAATTGAAGATACTTTTTCTGAAACAAAAACGATCATAAATAGTCAAATTCCATCAATTTGTTCGCTGACAAAGGCAGAGATATTTTCCGGCAGTCAAAACGCGCCCATTATTCAGGAAGAAATCAGCTTATCAGAAATTTGTACGATAATGTATACGTCTGGAACCACTGGAAATCCCAAGGGGGTAATCCAAACCTATGGAAATCACTGGTGGAGTTCCGTTGGTTCAGCCTTAAATTTAGGATTTATTGAAGGGGATTCCTGGCTTTGTAACGTTCCGCTTTTTCATATTAGCGGCTTTTCAATTTTAATGCGCAGTGTCATATATGGAATGCCGATCGTTCTCCACGAGCACTTTGATGTTGAAGAAACCATTCATGATATTCATGATAAAAAAGTGACCATCATGTCAGTTGTTGGTACTTCCCTGCGACGAATAGTTGATGCTCTTCGAGAGAGGCGCCTGCCTAATCATTTTCGGTGTATGCTTCTGGGAGGAGGACCTGCACCATTACCATTACTCCAAGCGTGTATAGAAAAAGAAATTCCTGTCTTCCAAACCTATGGAATGACCGAATCCTCCTCGCAAATCGTGACACTTGCTCCAGAATATAGTCTGACGAAGCTAGGCTCGGCAGGAAAGCCATTGTTCACCTCACAGCTTCAAATAGTTGCAGAAGATGGTGGTCTGGCTCCCTCAGGTATGCCAGGTGAAATTGTCATAAAAGGACCCAATGTTACCCCAGGGTATCTATTCCTTCCTGAAGTAACAGAAGAAAAGTTTATTAATGGCTGGTTCCACACGGGAGATGTGGGCTACTTAGATGAAGAAGGCTTCTTATATGTACTCGATCGGCGTTCTGACTTAATTATTTCAGGGGGAGAGAATATTTACCCTGCAGAAATTGAGGCAGTTTTGTTAGCCCATCCGGATGTTTCAGAGGCTGGTGTGACAAGTTTAGAGGATGCTGAGTGGGGACAAGTGCCGATTGCTTATATTGTAAAAAGAGAAGGAACAAATCCTTCAGTTGGAGCACTTGAGCAATTTTGTAAAGAGCGTTTAGCCAAATATAAAGTCCCTAAAGCATTTTATTTTACTAAGGAACTGCCTAGAAACGCATCGAAAAAAATACTCCGCCGAGAGCTCCGGGAGTGGGTGAAAGAGGAGACCCGGTAATGAAGATAGCAGCAGTAGAGTTAAATGTCATTCAAATGCCCTTAATTGACCCGTTTCTGACCCATTTAGGAGCCGTGAAGAACCGTGAGGGAATAATCATTAAGATAACCAATTCCGATGGTGTATCAGGGTTTGGAGAGGGCGTTGCCTTTTCTACTCCGTGGTACACAGAAGAAACGGTTAAAACAAGTTTACATATGTTAACTGATTTTTTGATTCCACTCCTTCAAAAAACACCCTTAAACCATCCTGAGGAGGTCTCTCAGCTGTTTAGCTCGGTAAGAAGGAACAATATGGCTAAGGCTGCCTTAGAAACAGCTGTATGGGATTTATTTGCGAAGAGTCATTCGCTGCCACTATCAAAACTCCTTGGGGGAACACGGTCTTTGATTGCGTCAGGGGTTGTAGTGGCCACAGATTCCACTAAAAATGCACTCCAGCAAATTGAGCAATATCTTGAGGACGGTTATCAAAGAATTAAAGTTAAAATAAATCCACAGCAGGATTATGCTTTTCTTTCTGAAATTCGCCGTTTTTATCCTGAACTGCCAATCATGGCAGATGCGAATTCTGCCTATACGATTAAGGATATCGAACGAATAAAAGCTCTTGATGACTTTAACTTGTTGATGATCGAGCAGCCGCTGGGCTATGATGATATTCTTGAACATGCCTTGCTTCAAAAAGAAATTAAAACACCTATATGTTTGGACGAAAGCATTGTCAGCTATGATGATGCTCGAAAGGCCATCGAGTTCGGAAGTTGTCAGGTAATTAATATTAAAGTGGGAAGGGTAGGGGGCTTGTATGAAGCGAAACGAATTCATGACTATTGCTTCGAAAAGGGCATACCGGTTTGGTGTGGGGGTATGATCGAGTTTGGGGTTTCTCGCGCCCATAATATTGCACTCGCCTCATTACCAGGATTTTCGATCCCAGGAGATATCTCTGCTTCTAATCGCTTTTGGGAGGAAGATATTATAACTCCCGAAGTAACCGTTGAAAACGGATTTGTCAAAGTCCCATCCAGTCCTGGGATTGGATTTGAAATAAACGAAAAAAGATTACAGGAAACCTTGCTAATGAAAGAAACATTTGTTTTATAAAAAAAATGAACCAGGTTAAAAGCGGCCTGGTTCATTTCATCTTCAAATTTAGTTATTTAACGCTATTTTTAATGATTCAAGATTTTTATTCATTAATGAAAAATAGGTTTCTTTGTTTTTGATGTTGTCGTTAGACAAAACAGCAAGATTATGAATGTGTAATGCTTTTGCCCCAATTTCTTTTTGAACAATTTTTCCAAGTTTTGATTGAACATTTTGTTCGAAAAGCATATAGTGTAAACCCTCATGTTCAGCTACAGAAATAATTTTTTCTAATTCCTTTTGGGTTGGCTCATTAGCCGTCGAAAGACCTGATATGCTGATTTGTTCAATCCCATAACGTTTTTCCCAATAACTGAACGCCGCATGGGTAACGATAATCTTTTTATGCTTCGAATTTGTAAGTGTCTGCTTATATTTAGTATTTAGTTCATCTAACTTTTGGGCAAGTTGTTTAAAATTCTCATTGAATAGTTCTTTGTGCTGCGGCATTTGTTTAATTAATGAATTACGGATGACAGCAGCCATTTCCTTTGAATAAATGGGGTCAAGCCATACATGTGGGTTGACATCCGAATTGCTATGGTCATGTTCTTCTTCTTCAAGTGAATCGTCGCTTTTTGGGAGTTTTAGTCCCTCAGCCGTTGGGACTAATGTTACATGTTCACTTTTCAATGTTCCTTTTGCTTTTTCCACAAATCCTTCAAGTCCAAGTCCAATGTAGAAAAATAAGTCTGAATCGGCTAAATTCATCATATCCTTTTGGGATGGTTCAAATGTATGTTCATCAGCCCCAGGTGGGTAGATCGTTTTGACATTTACATATTTTCCACCAATTTGTTCAGTAAAATATTGAAGTGGGAATACTGTTGTATAAATAGTTAACTGGTCCTTCTTTTTTTGTACATGGTCTTTACCATTTGAACACGCGGACAACAGAAGACTTAATGGTAACAGAAAAGAAAGGATAAGGATGATTTTTTTCATAAAGACTCCTTCAATATATTATTAAATCGGATTAATTACGATTTATTATCGAAATTTTTTTTGAATTCTGAATGATTACAAATGCATAATACGGAACGATTCCGATTTCCATTAGTATCTTACAAAAAATTTTCCTCAAAAGCAAGTATAAAATTTGGTTAAATCATTAAATATTAGGTATGCTTAAAAAGAAAACAAAAGAAAGGATGGTTATCATGAGTAACCCTACATTATTGAATGAGCTGTTAGACTATAATAAAAAATTTGTGGAGAACCACGAATATGAAAAGTATGAAACAACTAAATTCCCTAATAAACGCATGGTGATTCTTACATGTATGGATACCAGATTATTGGAATTATTGCCAAAAGCATTGAATTTGGGAAATGGTGATGCAAAGATCATAAAAGACGCTGGCGGCCTAGTGTCTCACCCTTTTGGAAGTGTGATGAGAAGTATACTGATTGCTTTATATCAATTGAAGGCTCAAGAGGTTTTAGTCATTGCCCATTATGATTGCGGCATGAGCGGTCTAAAAGCAGAACCAGTGATCGAGAATATGATGGAACGTGGAGTATCAGAAGAAACGATTGACACACTTACATATTCTGGAATCAACATTAAAAAATGGCTTCATGGATTTGATAATGTGACCGAGAGTGTTGAGCACAGTGTAGGTATCATAAAAAATCATCCATTAATGCCAAAGGGTGTTCCTGTTCATGGGTTGGTCATCGACCCAAAGACAGGAAAGCTTGATTTAATTGTTGATGGCAATAAGAATTAAAGCTTTTCTTTTTCAGGAACAGGATCCAAGCCACCAGGATGAAAGGGATGACATTTTGATATCCTTTTGATAGTGAGCCAGCCGCCTTTTAAAGCACCAAACCGCCCAATCGCTTCCAGACCATATTGGGAACAAGTAGGATAAAAACGGCAGGTCGGCGGTTTTATAGGTGAGATAACAATTTGGTAAAATCGAATAATCGCTAGGAAGGCTTTTTTTAACATGTCAATCTCTCCTTAACTACAATTAACTACAAGATACCATAAATAAATAATATCGTCTAAATTGTTAATTGTATGTAAGTGGATGAAAAAACTCGGAATTTATTGTATGATAAATGGTAGATAAAAAAAGGAGTGATATCGATGCCTTCAGTTGAAAGCTTTGATTTAGATCATAACGCTGTTAAAGCCCCTTATGTGAGACATTGCGGGGTCCACAAAGTTGGAAGTGACGGTGTTGTTAATAAATATGATATTCGCTTTTGCCAGCCCAATAAACAGGCGATGAAACCTGATGTCATTCATACACTAGAGCACTTGCTTGCCTTTAATCTTCGTGAGCACTCCGAGAAGTATGATCACTTTGATATTATCGATATTTCACCAATGGGCTGCCAAACCGGCTATTACCTTGTTGTCAGCGGCGAGCCGACTGTGGAGGAAATCATTGATCTTCTTGAGGATACAATGAAGTCTGCAGTTGAAATCGTCGAAATTCCTGCTGCAAATGAACGACAATGCGGCCAAGCAAAACTGCATGATTTGGAAGGTGCTAAACGTTTAATGCGTTTCTGGCTTGAACAAAGCAAGGAAGATCTTAAACAGGTATTTGCTTAATTAGAAAAGCTGAAGCTAGACAAATAATAAAAATTCCTATTCTACTTGAATAGGAATTTTTTTAAGCTTTATTTTGGTCCTGATTATGTTCTTGTTCCTTCTCTTGGTCAAGATATGGATTATTTTCTATTGGGTCCACAGTATGTTTATACGTGTAGGCTTTAGAAGTGGTGCCCACGGCTAGAAGCAGGATAACGATAACAATAATAATACAAATAACAGCTACTACATACATTCTTGTGAATGCCTCCTTTTTTCTTAATTGTAGCATGAATGGATGCTTTTTTGAGAAAAGAAAAAGGGAAGCCCGCTGTTTGAGCTTCCTTCCTTATGTTTTTATGTACAATCAATGAATATTTCGAGGATGATAAGTATTTGTGCGATGTTGTCCGTACTCTTCTTGGGCAAATTTACCTTTCAAACTTTCAATTAAATAAATACCCATTAAATTGTATAATTCCTGCTTATCCATTTCTTGGATTAAAGCAAGTAGATCCTCATGTGACATCTCTTCTAAAAAGGCAAATGCCAGCATGTCGATATCCTCTTCATCACCGGTTAGCTTGTTTCGGTACATTTCGTACAACTCATCAACTAATTTCATTTCGATACACCTCCTAGTTATTCTTTTCCCTTATAAACATAAAATAATTCTAACTTAACCGTTTGTAAATTAACAGAAAAATCTGTTTCTTTGATTGTATGTTTATTATAGCGTATTCATTTCTAAAAAATGAATCGAAATTTGACAAAGAATAAATTTTTTCTATTTGCAAATTACTAATGAGTAAAAGGGGATGACATAATGGATCAGCAAAAGAAGACCTATTATATTGATGTTGGAAGCGGTGAAATATCTCAAAGTGCAACAAGTTCAACCTGGAGCTATAAAATACAGGCAGATAATGAAGAAATAACCCAGCTGCGCGAGCTTTTTGACCAAAACTATTCCACCGAGTGGAAAAACTTCTTTAGAGCCCATGTGCCATATGTTGAGTATCATTATGACCGTGAAAACGATGCATATGACAGTACGATTCAGCAAGTGTATGGGATGTTGCATGAACTTGGTGACGCAGAAGCAAAAAATCATATTGAAAGTATGAATATACTACCAAAATAAAATTTTCACCCTGTAAGAAAAATCCTAACTTTAGGATTTTTCTTTTTTTTATTATAATTAAGTATAAAATAGTTGAGGCGGAAATTAGATGATGCGTTTTTTAGATGAAAATGGGAATCCTGTAGAATTGTCTTTTTTACCAAATGCTTTCGAAGAGGCAGCAAAGCATGTGTTAGTCATTTGCCAGTATGGGGAAGAATGGCTATTGACGAACCATAAAAAAAGAGGACTTGAATTTCCCGGTGGAAAAATGGAATCAGGGGAAACTCTTGAAGAGGCAGCACAACGAGAAACCTATGAGGAGACAGGCGCAATCCTAGGTGAGCTAAAATTTATTGCTGAGTATAAATTTACCGACCCGATGAGGTCTTATGTGAAGGCTGTCTTTTGGGGAAAGGTCGCTAGGGTTGAAGAAACGACAAGTTACCATGAAACCAATGGTCCTGTTGTTGTTAGAGGAGATATATTACAGCAGCGATTTGGGGATGATTACAGCTTTATTATGAAAGACCAAGTCGTCGAGCAATGTGTTAAACTCATTCAAAAGGTACAAAACAAAAAAGAATAGCAGAAAGTATTTGACAATCCACTATTCTTTGATAATTTTTTTCTCTAATAATTCAACAAGCTGGTACATAATGGTAGCAAATACCGCGATAACCAAAAGTGATAAGAAAACAAGTGTAAAATTAAATACTTGGAAGCCATAAATGATCATGTATCCAAGTCCTCTAGAGGATACAAGGAATTCACCTACGATCACACCGACCCAAGACAGACCGACATTTACCTTTAGAGTAGAAATAATCGTTGGAAAACTAGCGGGGAGGATAGCTTCTTTGAAGCATTGCCAACGAGTTGCTCCGAAAGTTTGGAGTACTTTAAGATAATTCGGATCCACCTCTTTAAATGAGGTATATACCACAATGGTGGTAATGATAATTGAGATAATCGCGCCCATGGCAATAATCGATGAATACCCAGGACCTAGCGCCACAATCAAAATGGGCCCTAATGCGACTTTCGGCATGGCATTTAAAATAACAAGATAAGGATCAAGCACCTTTGAAATTATTGGCGACCACCAGAGAATAGCAGCTAATATCGTACCCAGTAGTGTGCCTAGAATAAATCCTAGGACGGTTTCCGTTAAGGTTACGCCAATATTGCTAACTAAAGTTCCATCCTGAATTTTTTCCAGGAGTAAGTTCCATATCTTTGAGGGAGAACTGAAAAGAAGCGGGTCAATCCACTGCTTTTGACTAAACAATTCCCAACTAGAGAAAAAGACGATAAAAATGATCGCCTGATAAAATCCGACCCATCTTTTTTCAACCTGCAGTGATTGAATATAATTTTTATGGAGGAGTTCCAGCTTATTCTTTTTCTGGCTCAAGAGACTCCAACTCCTTCCATATGGTTTGAAAGATACTTGAAAATGCCTCATGATTTCTTGCTTCAAATGGGGATATATTTCTTAGTTCCTCCGGCATTGTAAATGTTTTATAAATTCTTCCGGGGCTTGGTGAAAGCAGAAAAACGCGATCGCTCATGGCAATAGCCTCACCAATATCGTGAGTAACGAGAATAGCTGTTTTTCCAAAATCATCTAATGTTTGTGAGACTAAATCCTCCAATTTAAGCTTGGTTTGATAATCAAGAGCGGAAAAAGGCTCATCAAGCATAAGCAGTTTTGGTTCTGTGGCAAGCGTCCGGACGAGAGCCACCCGCTGCCTCATACCCCCAGATAATTGCCTAGGAAGCTGTTTTTCCACCCCGGTTAATCCGATTTGGCTTAACAGGCCAAGGGCAGCCAATCTCGTTTTTTGATTCAACTGCTTTGATAACTTCAAACCAATCAGGATATTCTCTTCAATCGTTTTCCAAGGGAACAAATAATCTTGTTGGAGCATATAACCGATTTGGTTTTTTGCGGTAGTTACCGGCTTTTTTTCTAACAAAACAGTACCTTGCGTTGGTTTAAGCAAACTAGAAATAATGGAAAGCAGAGTCGTCTTACCACAGCCGCTGGGGCCGAGGAGGGAGACAAACTCGCCCTCCTCCACTGTTAATGAAATATCGGAGAGGGCCGTGGTGGCAGAGGCTTTAGTGAAATAGGTGTGATGAATATTTTGAACGGTCAAAAAGCTCATAAGGACGGCCTCCCTTTCCTTTATTCTTTTATTATCTTGTCAGCAATCTCTGTATTTACAAGTGTTTGATGATCTACTTCTTTTGGCAGTACTCCTGCTTCGTTCATGATGTTTTGTAGATTGTTCCACTCCTCTTGGTCAAGGATAGGATCTGTTGCAAAGGAGCCTTGACTTTTATAGCGTTCAACAACTGTGGTCATAATTTCTAAATCTGTATCTGGAAAAAACGGTTCCACCGCTTTGGCAATTTCCTCAGCACTGTGCGACTCTACCCATTGTTGAGCTTTGTAAATTGCTCGTGTGAACTTTTCAATCGTTCCTTTATTTTCTTTCATATAGCTTTCCTTGGACATAAACGTAGTATAGGGTACGTGGCCAGATTCTTTACCGAAGGAAGCAACAATATGACCTTTTCCTTCTTTTTCAAAAATACTTGCCGTTGGCTCAAATAATTGCACAAATTCGCCCGTTCCAGAAGCAAATGCATTGGCGATATTGGCGAAATCAATATTCTGGATTAAGTTCAAATCCTTTTGTGGATCAATTCCATGCTTCTTTAAAACAAATTCACCAACCATCTGTGGCATGCCGCCTTTACGTTGGCCTAAGAAGGTTTTTCCTTTTAGGAGATCCCATGAAAAATTATCAATCTTTTCTCTAGCAACGAGGAAAGTACCATCAGTCTGGGTTAATTGTGCAAAATTGATGACGGGGTCGTTTGCTCCTTGGGCATAAACGTAAATCGATGTTTCTGAACCAACTAGGGCAACGTCGGCCCCCCCAGAAATCAGAGTAGTCATGGTTTTGTCTCCGCCGGGTGTTGTTGTTAGTGTGACGTCTAAACCTTCAGCTTTGAAAAATCCTTTGGCTAGGGCAACATACTGCGGGGCATAGAAAATCGAACGGGTAACTTCAGCGATTCGAACTTTCTCAAGTTTCTTTGTTTCATTTTTTGTGGAGCTATTACAAGCGACAAGTGAAAACATAAGTATAGTGATGAGCAGAAAGGAGAAACTGAATTTTAACGATTTTTTCATGAAGCGAGCCTCCTTAGTTATCATAAAAAATCTGGGCTAATTGCCTAAGATATCGTATGAGGAGGAGAAAAATGTGTGAATGCCTAGAGAGAATAAATTTTATAAAAAAAGGGAAGTTTTGCTGATGAGCCAATACAATGATGGAAAGATTGTTGATATCACGCGCTTTCCTTCTCCAAATCCCAATATTGAATTAAAAGTAATCACTTACCTTTCCAATGGATTACGAGTGAAAGGAATGCTTGCGGAACCGATTGGGGAAGGTGAGTATGATGGATTCCTTTATTTACGCGGCGGCATTAAAAATGTTGGTAAAGTTCGACCAGCAAGGATTGCCCAGTTCGCAGCGGAGGGCTTTGTTGTTTTTGCGCCTTATTATCGTGGAAATCAAGGTGGGGAAGGCAATGAGGATTTTGCCGGGGACGACAGGGAAGACGCCTTTTCCGCCTTTTTGCTGTTAAAATCTATGCCCAGAGTACGTGATATACATATATTTGGGTTCTCGCGGGGTGGAGTAATGGCGCTTTTGACAGGAATTGAGTTCCCTGAGACCGCGTCTGTTGTCAGCTGGGGCGGGGTCAGTGATATGTCCCTCACCTATTTGGAACGTAAAGATTTACGGAGAATGATGAAGAGAGTCATTGGAGGAACCCCTCAGAAATTTCCGGAACGGTATCAAGACAGGACCCCTCTTTATCAAATAGAAAAGATGACAGCCCCTGTCCTGATTATCCATGGTGTTAAAGACGGAAATGTTTCGGTGGAGCATGCGTATCGTCTTGAAAGAAGGCTGAGGTTAGTAGAAAAACCAGTCGATGCATGGTATTTTAACGAATTTACACATTACTTCCCACCAGCAGTAAATAGAAAAGTCGTGAATGATTTAACGAAGTGGATGAAAAGTCATCGCAAAAGATGATAATATATAGGTATTACAAGTAGAGGAGCGGATGTTTATGGGTATGCCTCTTGAGTTAAATACGATGATAGTAACTAAAGGTAGAGAGAAACGAGTGGAAGAAAACGTCTTTTTGCTAGAAAAAGAAGGGTACAGACTTTATCCAATTGAGATTCCGATTGATGTAAGAAAAACAATCGATAGTGATTCAAGTGGTACCGCATTGATAAAAAAAGTTGAATTGCAAAAGAACAGCACGACCATAACCTATCAATTAATTTCATTAAATTCGACTAACTGATTATGTAAGAAAGCCCATATCGAATCGATATGGGCTTTCTTACATTATGCTATTGGACCGCCTTTTTCTTCAATATCACGTGAAACATTAGTGAATTTTTTAAAGTTTTCGCGGAACTTTGCAGCTAATTCTATTGCTTTCTTTTCATATACTTGCGAATCGGACCAAGTTTTAATCGGCTGCAGGACTTCGTCTGGTACACCTGCAATATGGAGCGGGATATTTAATCCAAAGATCTCGTCCTTGACAGTCTCTACATGGTTTAATTCTCCCTCAAGAGCGGCTTCAACCATAGCGCGCGTGTAGGAAAGTTTCATTCGATTACCGACCCCATATTCGCCGCCGGTCCAGCCAGTATTGACTAGAAAAACATTGGCATTGTGCTCAAGTATTTTTTCACCGAGCATTTCTGCGTAACGAGTCGCAGGCAGCGGCAGGAATGGAGCACCAAAGCAAGTGGAGAAGGTAGCTTGTGGTGAAGTTATTCCACGCTCTGTTCCGGCTAGTTTTGAGGTGTAGCCACTTAAAAAGTGATACATTGCTTGTTCCTTTGTTAATTTTGAAATTGGAGGCAATACTCCGAATGCATCAGCGGTTAAAAAGACAATCGTATTTGGGTGGCCAGCGATACTTGGTTGAACAATATTATCAATTGCGTCAATCGGATAAGCGGCACGTGTATTTTCGGTCAACGTTCCATCTTCATAATCAGGGATTCTTGATTCCTGGTTCAATGTTACGTTTTCTAGGACAGTTCCAAAGCGGATGGCATCAAAAATTTGCGGCTCCTTTTCACGAGAAAGATTGATACATTTTGCGTAGCAGCCCCCCTCGATATTAAAGACACCATTGGAGGACCAACCGTGCTCATCATCCCCAATTAATCGACGATTGGAATCGGCTGATAAGGTTGTTTTGCCAGTTCCAGACAAGCCAAAGAATAAAGCAACATCGCCTTCAATCCCAACATTTGCAGAACAATGCATGGAAAAAATATTGTTTTCAGGCAGTAAATAATTCATTACAGAAAAAATCGACTTTTTCATTTCACCTGCGTATTCTGTACCACCTATTAAAACAATTCTTTTTTCAAAAGAAATCATAATAAAAGCTTCCGAGTTGGTGCCATCGATAGCCGGATCTGCCTTGAAATTAGGTGCAGAAATAACGGTAAATCCAGCATCATGGGCAAGAAGTTCATCATCAGACGGGCGAATAAATAACTGGTGTACAAATAAATTTTGCCAAGCTAATTCATTTACCACTTGGATGGATAAACGTGATTTTTTATCAGCACCCGCAAATCCTTTAAAAACAAAGATCTCATTTTTCTGTTGTAAATAATTAATGACCTTTTGATAAAGCTTTGTAAAAACCGGTTCTGAAATTGGTTGATTGGTCGTGCCCCATTCAATTTTGTCTTTAGTTGAATCTTCTAAAACAATGAATTTATCCTGTGGAGACCGGCCAGTATATTTTCCAGTAACGACACTAATAGCTCCCGTAGAAGTTAGTGCTCCTTCATGTCGGGTTAAGACTTTCTCAACTAATTGAGGAACAGATAATTGCACATGAACATGACTTTCATTTAACAATTGATTTAATTCATTAGGAGTATCAACAGAATTCATTTAATGAGACCTTCCTTTATTTTAGTTTTTATGTTGTTAATAATATAAAAAGTATAACACATTAGCCGAATTGATGTATCCTATTTAACTAAATTTATATATTATAAAACTTTAATTGAAGATATAAAAAATATTTATAAATAGAGACTAACTTACTTCGTATTATTCCCATTTTGTTGTGAAAGACATTTCTTAAAAAATTCATTGACATTGTTGGGCAGTGTGATATTATTCTAATTTGAACGGATACTCTCTTATCCTGAGCTGGTGGAGGGACAGGCCCAATGAAACCCAGCAACCTGCAGTATGAAAAGATTGACCACTTAAAAGGTCCTTTTCAGGATGCGAAGGTGCTAATCTGACGCAAGGCTTTGACCTTGAACGATAAGAGCGAAAGGCCCGGAACAACCTTTCCTCTCTGGTAAGGTTTTTTGTTTTGTATAAGTCCTTTATGAAAAGAGTCTCTAATAAAAATCCTTTGTTTATTACATACTAAGGGAATGAGTACCGTATCAAATTCTCGATGTTTAAGGAAGTATTCCTGTAACCTTCCTAAAACCTCGATTATCTCATATTATAGGAGGAATTCAGATGTCAACAAAACGTCGTTTGTTCACTTCTGAATCAGTTACTGAGGGTCATCCTGATAAGATCTGTGACCAAATTTCTGATTCCATTTTAGATGCTATTTTAGCAAGGGATGCTAATGCCCGTGTTGCGGCTGAAACTTCAGTAACAACAGGACTAGTGCTAGTAGCAGGAGAAATCACCACATCTACCTACGTGGATATTCCAAAAATTGTTCGTGAAACGATTAAAAACATCGGCTACAATCGCGCGAAATTCGGTTTTGACTCAGAAACCTGTGCTGTTTTAACATCTATTGATGAACAGTCTCCAGATATCGCGATGGGTGTTGACCAAGCTTTGGAAGCGCGTGAAGGTCAAATGTCCGATGAACAAATCGAAGCAATTGGTGCAGGGGACCAAGGTTTAATGTTTGGTTTTGCTTGTAATGAAACTAAAGAGCTTATGCCTCTTCCCATTTCACTAGCGCACAAACTTGCTCGCCGTTTAACAGAAGTACGTAAAGATAAGGTTCTTGATTACTTACGTCCAGACGGAAAAACACAAGTAACGGTTGAATATGATGAGAACGATAAACCAGTACGCATTGATACGATTGTTATTTCCACTCAACACAATCCTGAAGTTGAGTTAGAGCAAATTCAACGTAACTTGAAGGAATATGTTATTAATCCGGTAGTTCCAAAAGAATTAATCGATGAAAAGACAAAATACTTTATTAATCCAACCGGCCGTTTCGTTATTGGCGGACCACAAGGGGATGCTGGCTTAACAGGCCGGAAAATCATCGTAGATACGTATGGTGGATATGCTCGCCATGGCGGTGGTGCCTTCTCTGGTAAGGATCCTACAAAAGTGGACCGATCAGCTGCCTACGCAGCACGTTATGTTGCTAAAAACATCGTGGCTGCTGGCCTTGCTGATAAGGTAGAAGTTCAACTTGCTTACGCTATTGGTGTAGCAAGACCTGTTTCGATTGCTGTTGATACGTTTGGTACAGGTAAAGTAAGCGAAGAGGTGTTAGTTGACCTTGTAAGTGAAAACTTTGACCTTCGCCCTGCAGGTATCATTAACATGTTGGATCTTCGTCGTCCAATTTACCAACAAACAGCAGCTTACGGTCACTTTGGCCGTACTGATGTGGATCTTCCTTGGGAGCGCACAGATAAAGTAGAAACATTACGCCAACAAGCAAATCTATAAAACGTTATGGGGGTTACATTCTACATGTAGCCCCCGTTTTTATTTCTCCGTCTATTTACCTGTATAGTAATTCAATTAGTGAATAAAATGTAATGTTTAAGCAGGTCAAAAGAAGTGAAAAATGATGATATTAAATTTGCCTATTGTTCACAGTGCAATTTTTATATAAAAAGTGGTAGTATTAGAGAGTATGTTTTTCTGTCTAGCTCCAGCGCAAGGCGTTTGGGATTTGGAGCAATACGTCCTTTTAAAGGATATTTAGAATGAGGTGAAGTACATAATGTGTGGTTTTATCGGTTGTGTACACGACAAAACACAAAACTATAGTGATGAGCAAAAACAACAATTTAAAAATATGAACGATATTATAACTCATCGCGGGCCGGATGATGATGGTTTTTATTATGATGATCATATCCAATTTGGTTTCCGCCGTTTAAGTATCATTGATATTGAGAGTGGTCATCAACCGCTTACGTATGAAAATGAACGGTACTGGATTATCTTTAATGGTGAAGTTTATAACTATGTTGAACTGCGCGAGGAACTATTGAGTGAAGGATTAACCTTTTCAACAAGCTCCGATACCGAGGTTATTATTGCACTCTACAGCCATTTGAAGGAAAAAGCCGTCGAAAAACTACGCGGAATGTTCTCCTTTGTCATATGGGATAAACAAGAACAAACTCTTTATGGCGCACGTGATCCGTTCGGGATTAAACCGTTTTTTTATTTTGAAGATGGTGAAAGAACATTTTTTGCCTCTGAGAAAAAGAGTATTCTCTTGGGTCTCGAAAATGATGTTCTTAATTATGATTCCTTGCAGCATTATTTGACCTACCAATTTGTTCCTGAACCAACCACCATGTCAGATGGTATTAAGAAATTAGAGCCAGGTCATTTTTTTACCAAAAAGATTGGCTCACCAATGGAAATCAAAAGATATTGGAAAGCACACTTTAAACCAGTTCACAAATCAGAACCTGATTTTATCAAGGAAATTAAAGATGTCCTGTTCGATTCTGTAAAAATGCACATGCGCAGTGATGTTCCAGTAGGCTCATTCCTTTCTGGCGGGATTGATTCTTCGATTATTGCATCGATTGCAAAAGAATATCATCCTGCGATTAAAACCTTTTCGGTAGGTTTTGAGCATAATGGATTCAGTGAAATTGATGTCGCAAAAGAGACAGCTGAGAAGCTTGGTGTCGAAAATATCAGCTATGTGATTTCACCGCAGGAATATATGAATGAAATTCCAAAAATCATGTGGCATATGGATGATCCGCTGGCAGACCCTGCTTGTGTCCCGCTTTATTTTGTTGCCCGTGAAGCGAGAAAACACGTAACCGTTGTTCTTTCAGGTGAAGGTGCGGATGAATTATTTGGCGGCTACAATATTTATCACGAGCCGCAATCCTTAGAGGTGTTTAATAAAATTCCGAAAGCAGGAAAAGTGCTTTTAAAAGGGATCGCGGGTATGATGCCTGAGGGAATGAGAGGAAAAAGCTTTATCGAACGCGGTGTAACGCCAATGGAAGAACGTTACATTGGTAATGCGAAAATGTTTACCGAAGAAGAAAAGCGCGAACTACTAAATGTCTATCGTGAAGGATTAGACTATACAGATATAACGAAGCCGCTTTACGCCGAATCTCGTGGTTATGATCCTGTTGACCGGATGCAGTATATTGATATCCATACCTGGATGCGCGGCGATATTTTGCTGAAGGCCGATAAAATGACGATGGCTCATTCCTTAGAACTTCGTGTGCCATTCCTTGATAAAGCGGTCTTCGAAGTGGCATCAAAAATTCCGACTAGCCTGAAAACAGTGCATGGAACGACGAAGTATATCTTACGTAAAGCAGCCGAAGGTGTTGTACCTGCCCATGTACTTGATCGGAAGAAACTTGGGTTCCCTGTACCAATCCGTCATTGGTTAAAGGATGAAATGAACGAATGGGCGAAGAAGATCATCCGCGAAAGCAACACGGATCATTTGATCAATAAATCATATGTGCTTCAATTGCTTGAAGACCATTGCCAGGGTAAAGCCGATAACAGCAGGAAGATTTGGACTGTGCTGATGTTCATGGTATGGCATCAAGTATATGTTGAAGATGTCTATTCCTTTCAACGTGATTATGCACTAGAAAAGGCCCTGCAAGCATCGAAAAATTAATCGTAAAAGCACCCAAAATTTCTTGGGTGCTTTTGCTTTTTCTCTGTTACAATTGCCAAGTTGATTTCCGCTCCAATCAACTTGGCAATAAAATCAACAATGACCTTTAACACAGCCTATTTTTAAGAATTATGATTGGATCGACTTATAATATTGTCCCTTTTCTGCATATTCTTTAGAGATTCTTACCATATCTTTTATGTCTTCTGGTGTTAATTCTCTAATAACTTTTGCCGGTCTGCCAAATGCTAAGGTATTAGGGGGAATTTTTTTCCCTTGCGGAACCAAACTGCCGGCTCCAATAAAAGCACCCTCGCCGATTTCAGCATTATCAAGAATGATGGAACCCATTCCTATTAACGCTTTTTTTCGAATGATACAACTGTGTAGAATAACCTGATGGCCAATCGTTACTTCATCTTCTAAAATTAGCGGGTTATTAGGGCTTTGGTGTAAGATAGAATTATCTTGTATATTTACTTTCTTACCAATAATGGTTGGGGCTACGTCCCCTCTGATAACGGTGTTAAACCAAACACTTGATTCATCGCCAATTTCAACATCACCGGTAATCGTCACATAGTCGGCAATATAAGCAGTATCAGCTATGAGGGGGTACTTCCCTTTAAATGGATAAATCATTATTCTCGCTCCTTTTGTATGATGATTCTATTTTATCGGAAGTATGAAGTAATTCACAAAAAATTTGTCTTTTTTATTAAAAAAGGACTAAAGATAGTTTGAAATTTTTCCAACAATAGGTAATAACTAATTCCAGGGGGGAAAACTATGTGGAAGTGGGAAGCAGAAGGAGAAGCGAAGGCTGTAATCGTGATCGTCCATGGCGCTATGGAACATCATCGCCGTTATGGCTGGCTGATTGAAATGTGGCGTTCGGCTGGATTCCATATCATTATGGCAGATCTTCCGGGGCAAGGGATGACAACAAGAGCAAACCGCGGCCATATTAATTCCTTCGATGAATATATTTTCGAGGTGAAAGATTGGATACAGGCTGCTTATCGTTATGATTTACCAGTCTTTTTACTTGGTCACAGTATGGGTGGCTTGATCTCAATCCGTCTCTTACAGGAAGAAAGACTGAATGTCGCTGGAGTCATTCTTTCTTCCCCGTGTTTAGGGTTAATTCATACTCCTTCCAAATTTTTAGATATTCTATCGCATGGTCTGAATTTGGTTTTCCCTTCACTTCGAATGAATTCCGGATTGACGGTTCAAATGGCGACAAGAAACGAAGAAGTAAGGGAAGCCGATTCAAATGATACTCTCTATATTACAAAGGTATCGATCAGATGGTATCGGGAACTGGTAGGGGCGATAAAAGAGGCATTTCAAGACCTTGAAAAAATACAGGATATTCCCATGCTTGTCATGCAAGGTGGAGATGACAAAATTGTAAATAAAGGCACCGTAAAAGAATGGTTCAATCATGTTCCATTATCTGAAAAAAGATTTAAGGAATGGCCGAAATGTTACCATGAAATCTTTAATGAACCAGAGCGGGAAGAGGTATTTGAGTATGCAAAGGATTTTGTTTTAAGTCAATTAAAAGCAATAGGTTATATTGTTTAGAAAGGTTGTCGGTTTCAATGATGCCAATCACCCTTATGTCTAGGGTCTATCGCAAAATACTTCCAGCAGTACACAAAGAATTGGCTTATTGGAAAAGCCGTGCTGAAAACATTCCGAATGCGGAGCTAAGAACCCAAGCTCTTGCAAGCATTGAGCATAAAACATTCCATTGTGAAGGTGGAGCCATCCTCGCACTAACTGCTAAAGAGGACTATAAAAAAGCCATAAAATTTATCGTTGCCTATCAAACCATCAGTGATTATCTAGATAATCTTTGTGACAGAAGTACCTCTCTTGATCCTGAGGATTTTGCAACACTCCATGAATCGATGTCAGATGCATTTGTTCTACAGGCTGGCAAAAAAAACTATTACCGGCTCCGCGCGGATCAGGATGATGATAATTATTTGAATGATTTATCGGAAACCTGTCGTTCTGTCCTTAGGGAAGTAAATAATTATGATGGAATCAAAGATTATTTGCTTGAGCTTTGCCAATACTATTGTGATTTACAAATTCACAAGCATGTAACTCAAGAGGAGAGGGTTCCTCGTCTTGAAAAATGGTTTCAAAACAACAAATACCAGCTGCCTGAAATGGAATGGTATGAATTCTCGGCATGTTCCGGTTCTACCTTAGGAATTTTTTGCCTCATATCCTATGCGCTTCGTGATGATTTTCAGCTGAGTGATGCAGAAAATATCAGGAAGGGGTACTTTCCATATATTCAGGGCCTACATATTCTATTGGATTATTTTATTGATCAAGAGGAGGACATCGCGGGAGGGGACTTGAATTTTTGTTCCTATTATCAAAGTGAGGAAAAACTTTTTCAGCGGTTGAAGCATTTTGTGGTTGAAGCTGACCGACACACGGAATACCTTCCGCATAAGAACTTCCATCGCCTGATTAATCGCGGTCTGTTAGGAATTTATTTATCAGATGCCAAGGTCCGCAAACAGAAAAATGTTCGTAAACTGGCAAAAGGCATTATCAAGTCGGGCGGCTGGATTAGCTATTTCTTTTATTTCAATGGTCTTGCCTACCGTTCTATGCAAAAATCAGTACCAGCATTTGTCACAAGGTTAATCACAAAATAAACCAGGCGCGAGCCTGGTTTGTTATATTTTTTCAATCGCAATAATAAATGCTGGATGATTTTGTTGATTAATAAATTGGTATTGGAGCACATGTGCCGTTTTCTGGTCCATTTTCTGGCAATAGGCAAGCAAAGAATCCCGCTCCTCGACACCGCCTTTGTGACCTTGATAAATAACAAGCACGATGATTCCTTCAGGTGCCATGATCTCCAATAGTTGTTGAATGGCAGCAATCGTTGTTTCAGGACGGGTTACAATTGCTTTATCACTGCCAGGAAGATAACCTAAGTTAAAAATCGCACCTGAAATCTTACCGTGATAGTTGGTTGGAATCAATTTGAAGAGATATTCATGTCCGGAATGAAATATTGTAGCTCGCTCTGACAGGCATTTCTGTTTCAGACGTGCCTTGCTAGCAACAATGGCTTCATTCTGAATATCAAATCCAAATACTTGCCCTGATTCACCAACAAGCTCTGCTAAGAAAACAGTATCATAGCCATTTCCTACTGTCGCATCAATAACGACATCCCCAGGTTTAACAGCTTTAATGAGTAAACTTTTCGCAAACGGAAGAATCTTATCTATGTTCATTGTTACTACACCAAGTTCCCCTGATAAAATTTACCCTGCCAACTGTTCCTTTCTTTCAGTTTAGCATCAATCGCATTTAAGACTTCCCACTTGTTTACACTCCACATGGGTCCAACCATTAAGTCAATTGGTCCGTCTCCTGTGATTCGGTGAACAATCATTTCTGGTGGTAAAATTTCTAATTGGTCACATACTAAGTTTACATAGTCTTCTTGGGATAGAAACTCAAGCATTCCTTTTTCATATTGCTTGACCATGGGCGTTCCTTTTAACAAATGAAGCAAATGAATCTTTATTCCTTGCACATCTAACTTGGCAACTTCATGCGCTGTTTCCATCATCATGTCATATGATTCAAGCGGCAGGCCATTAATGATGTGGGAACAGATGCGAATGCCATGTTTCCTAAGCTTAGTAACGCCGTCTTTATAGCACTGAAAGTCATGGGCACGATTGATAAGTGAGGCTGTCCGTTCGTGCACTGTTTGAAGCCCTAATTCAACCCATAAATAGGTGCGTTGGTTTAATTCCGCTAAATACTCGACCACATCATCGGGCAGACAATCAGGACGAGTGGCGATTGATAAACCCACTACGCCTTCCTGATTTAGTACTGATTCGTATTTTTCGCGGAGAACATCTACAGGTGCATGGGTATTTGTAAATGCCTGAAAGTAGGCCATATATTTGCCATCTTTCCATTTCGTGTGCATTTTTTCTTTTATTTCATTAAATTGTGTTTCCAAGGTCTCCACGCGATTACCAGCAAAATCACCTGATCCAGACGCACTACAAAATGTGCAGCCCCCGTGTGCCACCGTGCCGTCACGGTTCGGGCAGTCAAATCCCCCGTCAAGTGCAACCTTAAACACTTTATGACCAAATTGCCCACGAAGGTGGTAATTCCATGTATGGTAACGTTTATCATCAGAAGCATATGGAAAAGGTCTAGTCTGAATCAATCAGAAAACCTCCTTTATTAAAAGTAGTCTCTGTTATAGAGCATTGTTGATTTTGCTAACAGTTGATTGGAGCGGAAAGCGAGTGCCTGAAGCGGAAATCAACAAACTAGTTTTACAAAGCCAAAAAGTAAAAGAGCATAACATCAATTTTATCATGATATGACAAGCTTATCCAAATGTAATTATTAACGGACATGGTTGGTAAAATTTATCCAACTGTTTGTGTTATAGGAAAAAGAATGAAGAACACAATAAGAAATGAAGCATTATGCTTCTAGACATGAATGGGAATGAGTTATTACAGAAGGGGGTTCTAAAGATGGCCACTCGCGACTCAATGGACAACTTAATGCAACAGGTTGAGGATGCAATTCGCTATGCCGAGGAACAGTACAAACAAAGCAGCCTTCAAGAGCATTATAATGATGATGATTACACAAAGGCACTGCAACAGCTTGAAGATACTTATCTGGACATTGCAAAAATGGCCCAAAGTGCTAATTCGCAGCAAAGGGACCAACTCCATAGAATGAGACTCCAGCTTCAGCAGCTTCAGAACACAATGATTCTAGAGGGGGAAAACCTTTGAAAAAACGTTCCAAGCAACAAAACCCTGAACAGAAAACACGGAATGGAAGTAATAATCAAGATCTGGAACTAGGACAAGATTTCGATCTTGTAAAACAAGCAAAGAAAAACTATGAAAAAACAGGCGGGCAGCCGGTGAAATCCAAATTTCACCAAGAAAAGGACCAGTCCTCCTAAAAACACAGAAGGAACCCTCATTTTTTTTTCATTGAGGGCTCCTTTTTTTTTCGCGAAAAATATTCCGGAAAATTACTAAAAAGTGTTAAAAATCACTTGAGATACTAATTTTTCAACAAAAGCACCTTGAAAATAGAAGGAAAACCTCGTTCATAATTTGGTAACAAGTGTTGTTTTATTTGTGATGTGCGTCACAGTTTGACCATTCATATCATGGTTTAAATAAGGTATGGATTAACAAAATTCATCTCAAAATCACCACTTTTTGTTAGATAACACGGAATAAGCATGGTTCGGCCTAACATACTTTTTTGAATTTTATGTGAACGAATTCACATTTTTTTACCTTGTAGGGAAAGGAAGTAATTAAATGAATAAATACATAATGATTATCAGTATAATCCTTGCCATACTATTTCCCGCTAAGAGCTTTGCTGAAAATAGAAGCATTTTAAATGTGGAGGAATTATCGATTCAAGTAATGCCGGAATTGACTTATCCTCCAAACGATAAACAGAAGGATCATGTACCACTATTAATCGGGTATCAAGGATCGATGGTAAATAATTCGGACCAACCGCAGACAGGAAAAATTGAAATACCGCTGCCAATGAAAGAGAAGGACTTTCGGATTGGCTATGTGGCAGATTACTCAAGTGATTTAAGCAGGGCATATGAAATCGAATACATAATTGACCATGAAAAAGAGACCATTTCCTGGACAACAAGCGAAGAAATCGGACCTAAAGAGCGATATAAATTTGTTATTGAGTTTTATTCAGATAGCTTAAATGTAAAAAAAGATAGGAAATCTCTCCAGTACAAATTTAAAAGTTTTGCTGACATCGACTTGGTCAATGTGACCATTACACCGCCTAGTAAGGCGGAAAAAGTGAAGCTCTCACCTGCTCCGTCAGAAAAACAGAATCATGGTAGAGGGGAAAATACATACTCTTACCTTTATCAAAATGTTAAAGCAGGGGAAGAAAAAAACTTTACCCTTACATATGTACGCAGTGAATCCAAGCCAACCTCTGAGCTTATGAATTCACAAACCAAAGAGATAAAGGACAAAAAATCAAATAGTCTTGCGATTGGAGCCTTTAGTGGGGTCAGCATCCTTTCAGTAGGCGCACTAACAATATTGATAAGGAAGAGGAAAAAAATTAATAGGCATTTGTGAAAAAGAAAAATCCATTTGGGATTAAGGTACAGAAAAGTACTTTAACTATATAAAAAGAGAGAGAAGAATTTTCTATGGGAGGTGAAGTAAATGTTTAAAAAACTGCTGAAAATGGACAAAAAGTTTTTAATTGTGTTGGCACTTCTAATTGGTGTGTTTTTATCTTTTTCAACGGTAAAAACAATGGCTTACCTGGATTCACCAGGTTTTTGTCAAAACTGTCATACGATGAAATCTGTTCATAAGTCATTCATGGATTCTACGCATTCGGATTTACAGTGTAATGACTGCCATCTTCCACATAAAAGTGAAGCGGGTAAGTTATTCTTTAAAGGCCGTGCAGGGATGACACATATTTATTTCAACACACTTGGAACAAAGAAGATACCAGATGTGATTGAGGCAACGGATCGAACAGAAAATATCATGAACGATAACTGTATTTCCTGCCACAAGAGTACGCTAGACAATGTATCACATGATGCAAAGGAAAAGTGTATTTCCTGTCACAAAACAGTACCACACGGGAAAGGCTTTAAAGATGCCAGTTATAATAAGCCACCTGTTTCAGGGGAGTTATTAGAAAATAAGGGAGGATTTTAGAAATGGGAAGGTTTCGAAATGGGGCATATCTTCTCCTGCTAGCTTTAGTACTGATTATTACTGGATGCAGCAATGATTCCAGTGAGAAAACAGCTTCTGCTGCAGGTAAAAAGACAACAGGCCTCTCAGCCGATGAAATAAGTAATGAAGCGTTTAAGGACTTATTTCCGCTTCAATATAACAGTTACAAGAAAAATGAAAAAATGGAAGATACAACTTATGGTGGTTCTGAAAAACGGAGTAAGTATGATGCTGACAAGGAGCCCTTGTTACCAATCCTCTTCAATGGATATGGGTTTGCGACCGAGTATAACGAAGAGCGGGGACATACAAACGCTTTAGAAGATATTCGTAACGTGAAACGGATCACAGATAAATCAGTGGGTTCTTGTTATACATGTAAATCTACGGCCGTTCCAAAAATGATTGAAGAAATGGGCGACAGTTACTGGGGCGCTAATTTTAATAAAGATATTTGGCCAAAAGGGGAAAAGATGGGTCACTCTCCAATCGGCTGCTCCGATTGTCATGATCCAAAAACAATGGATTTGCGTGTGACTCGTCCAAGCTTTTATAAAGCGTTAGAAGCAAAGGGAGTAGATGTTTCAAACCCTACAAAAAATGATATGCGCAGCTATGTTTGCGGTCAGTGTCATGTGGAATATTATTTTGCTGCGGATAATAGTGAAGTAACGTTCCCATGGACCAAAGGATTTAAACCAGAAGAAATGTATGAGTATTACAGCACGATTGCCAAAGAGAAAGGTTTTGAAAAAGACTGGATTAGTAATATTTCTGGAACTCCAATGTTAAAGTCGCAGCATCCAGAATATGAAACCCATTCATCAGGAACACATGGTAAGGCCAATGTTTCTTGTGCAGATTGCCATATGCCATATGAGCGTGTCGATGGAAAAAGAAAGATCACGTCACACTGGTGGACTTCTCCACTTAAAACGATGCAAACTTCATGCGGACAGTGTCACGGTGATCGTGATTTAGATAAATTGAAAGATCGCGTGCTTGAAATTCAAGAAGCTAATGTAAGTGCATTACACGAAGCACAAGATATTTCAACAACCTCACACTATTATGTAAATAAAATGATTACCTCTGGTGTAAGCGAAGAAAAAATCAAGCAAGCTCAAGAATTTGTTCGAAAGGGACAATGGTTCTGGGATATCATTGCAGCTGAAAACTCCGCAGGCTTCCATAATCCACAAGGATCGATGGATTCACTGAGAGAATCAGTAGTCCAATCAAACAAGGCAGTCCGTCTTGCCACAGAAGAGCTTGTGAAAAAAGGCGTTAATATGGAAGAACTCGACAAGGAAATCGAAAAAGTGAAAAAAGCGGTTCTCGACGAAAAAGTTAATGAGAAGAAAAAGGACGCAGCCGTCAATAGCTATTTCCCTGCTCAAGCGCCGGTTGTACCAGCAGTACCGAAAAAATAATCCTATCTGTACAT
Source organism: Neobacillus sp. BF23-41 (assembly GCF_041106275.1). Lineage (NCBI taxonomy): Bacteria > Bacillati > Bacillota > Bacilli > Caryophanales > Bacillaceae > Neobacillus > Neobacillus sp. BF23-41. The sequence continues at coordinate 193,323 of NZ_JBGBPR010000006.1, read as the reverse complement.
TCCTTAGAGGGTTTGGGGTCCAGATGATATATTTAGAAAAACACTGTTTCTTTTTTGAGACAGTGTTTTTTATTGTGTATGTGGTACTAGGATTGTTGCGGGAGAATTATAGGGTTTGGCGGAATAAATGGAATGGATGGCGGAATCGAAACGTAGTTTGGCGGAATAATTTCGAAAGTTGGCGGAATCCCAGCGCAATTCGGCGGAATCCCAAAGAAGTGAGCTGATCCTAAAACATAGAAAGTCTTTGTCGATAATATTCATAAAAAAGGTAACTTAAAAAGGGTTTGGCGGAATAATTTCGAAAGTTGGCGGAATCCCGTCCCAGTTCGGCGGAATCGCCTCTAGAATCCACAGAATTATTTAAAAGTTTCAAGAATTCCCTATTTTAATACGCCAGATCATAGCCCGCCAATACTGGAAAAGAAAAAGAATTGCACCCCACTTGAAAAAGGAATAGAATAAATCTTTGGAAATTGAAAAGTGAAGGGGCGTTTTTTTATGCCACGTGCCTTATGGCTCTTAATAATTGGAATGATCGTTAATGTAACAGGCTCTTCATTTTTATGGCCTTTAAATACAATCTATATTCACGACCATTTGGGGAAGTCCTTATCCGTAGCTGGAATTGTTTTAATGTTAAATTCCGCAGCTAGTGTGATCGGGAACCTTTATGGCGGCAGTCTATTCGATAAAATTGGCGGCTACAAATCTATTATATTAGGTATTAGTATTACGCTCGCAGCCCTTGTTGGCTTAACGTTCTGGCACGACTGGCCAGCATATATTGTTTTCCAAATCATTATTGGATTTGGTACAGGAATTATTTTTCCATCGATGTATGCCATGGCAGGTTCAGTTTGGAAAGAAGGCGGGCGTAAAGCCTTTAACGCCATTTATGTTGCCCAAAACCTTGGAGTAGCCTTGGGTGCATCTCTTGGAGGGATTGTTGCAGCTCATTCTTTTCAACTAATCTTCCTTGCAAATACAGTCATGTATGTCCTCTTTTTACTCATAGCAGTATTTGGCTATAAGGGAATCTTAGTGGATTCAGGAAAACAAGGAACGATCGATATAAATGTTCCAACCGTTACGAACAGAAAAAATCTGTATGCCTTATTAATACTGTGCACAGGTTATTTGCTGTGCTGGGTGGCCTATGTACAATGGCCAACGACGATTGCATCGTATACACAGGAAATCCATATCTCTTTAACGCAATATAGTTTATTATGGTCTATAAACGGAGCCCTGATTGTTGTTGGTCAACCGCTATTAAATGGTGTGTTGAAATATTTTACCGCCTCCCTAAAGCTTCAGATGATTATTGGAATTGTTATTTTTATTGTTTCATTTTTAGTCGCAGGGAAGGCCACGGCGTTCTTAGGAATTCTTGTCGGGATGATCATCCTAACAATCGGTGAGATGTTCATCTGGCCAGCAGTGCCAACAGTTGCTTTCGACTTAGCCCCAAAGGGCCGTGAAGGCTTCTACCAAGGAATCGTTAACAGTACAGCAACCGGCGGCAGAATGATTGGTCCTTTATTGGGTGGAATGCTCGTTGATCTATACAGTATGTCCGCATTATTTATCGTATTAATTGGTTTATTCATAATTGCAATTATTACTACTCTTTTATACGACCGTCGCTTGAAAGGCGAAAAGCAAGTGAGTAGAGGTATTCTAGATTTGTAGAACTTCCTGATGATTAAAAATATCATTTATTTTTCCCACAGTTATTGATACTGTGGTTTTTTTAATTTATTTAAAAATATGTAAAGCTGTCTGAATAAATTGAGGAATCTAATAAGCAATCTTTCCAACTTATTTGAAATTCTATTTATCTTTTGATGCTTTTGGATTCTCTAGTATTGTTTTTTTGTATTTCTCAGCTTTTCGGTATTGCGAAGGAGATATATTCGTCACACGTTTAAAGGATTGGGCAAAGAATGACTGGGATGAAAAGCCGGTTATAGTTGATATATCTGAAATTGGGTAATTGGTAGTTTCTAACAAAATTTTACTTTCCCTGATCCGGGTTTGAATTAAGTATTCAATCGGTGAAACACCGACGGATTTCTTGAAGGAATGCGCAAGATAGTATTTATTGATATGACCGGCCTCTGCTAAAGTATCTAGATTGATCTCTTCGCGAAAATGCTGTTTAATGTAATTTTTAATAAAAGCCACATCTTTACTAATCTTTTTAGTAGAGGTTTTCTCCAAGTTAAATGCTTTTTTCCTCATCATTTTAAGAAGTAAAATTTCTAATATGTCTTGTATGATCAACTCATAATCTTCCTTTTGGTTTTCCACTTCCTCAATCAATTGCTGGAGGTAAAAAAGATAGACGTTTTGCTCCTGTTTGTAATTATAAAAAGTGACCTGTAATCCCGGATCATCTGGAGATGAAAAGGCGAGACCTTGGATGCCAAGTGCAATATATTCAAGGGGGTGATCGGCACCGGACTTTTCCGTGTGCTCGGCATTCGGATTGATGACAATTAAATCATGCTCTTTGACTGGGATTTCTTCTTTGGAAAAAATGAAAGACCCTTTGCCTTTAGTAATATACAAAATTTCTGTAAAGTGATGTGTATGATTGGTGCTATGCCAATCTTTATCATATTTTGCTTTTGTTACATAGAGAAGTTTTACTGTTAGATGGCCCCGTTCCGATTGCGGAACCTCATAGATTTCATTTGACAAATGATTCCCCTCCTTATAGAAGCAAACAATTACCTAAATTATAAGTATTTTAGTGAATTATTACAACGGAAAGCAAGATATCTAAAAAACAGAACAAGATGTTTATTGTGAAAGCGCTTTTGGATTCGTATACTTTACCTATAAAGAGGAAAAGGGAGGACGAGCGAAATGAAAAAGAAAGTTTTGTTAACAGGAATGTCAGCATTGTTATCTGTTAGTTTAATAGCCTGCCAAAGCAGTAAGGTTGATAATTCTAAAGGTGGTAAAACCTCCGAAAAAAAACAAACCCTTCATGTAGCGGCACTTGAATCTGCTTATGGCAAAGACATGTGGACCAAAGTAATTGACGCTTATGAAGATGCAAATCCAAAAGTCGATGTTGAATTGACGGTCGATAAAAATATTGAGGATGCCATTAGCCCGAATATGAAAGCCGGAAACTATCCGGATGTCGTTTTACTAGCAACGGGGAGAAAACTGGCACTCACAGAGACATTAATTAAAGACAAAGCCTTAGAAGATGTTACGGATGTTCTTGATAGGAACGTTTATGGTGAGGAAGTCAAGGTTAAGGATAAGTTGATCCCAGGCTTTACCAGTACGCTTGCAACCAATCCTTATAATGAAGGAAAAACGTATTTGGCACCAATGTTCTATAGTCCAACTGGGCTGTTCTATAATGCCAATTTGTTAAAAGAAAAAGGCTGGGAAGTACCAAAGACTTGGGATGAGATGTGGGCGCTGGGCGATAAAGCCAAAGCAGAAGGAATCGCGTTATTCACCTATCCTACGACAGGTTACTTTGATGCATTCTTCTATTCATTACTATTAGAAGTAGGCGGGCCTGATTTTTACAATAGAGCGATGAAATATGAAGATGGCATTTGGAATTCTCCTGAAGCAACGAAGGCATTCGAAATTGTCGGTAAATTAGCGAAGTACACTGAGAAAACGACTGTTGCTAATGCCAATGATAAAGACTATACGAAAAATCAACAATTGATTCTCGATAACAAAGCACTGTTTATGCCAAATGGTACGTGGGTTGTTGGGGAAATGAAGGATGCCCCAAGAGCGGATGGCTTTGAATGGGGAATGACAGCGTTGCCGGCTATTGATAATGGCGGTGATCGATACGCCTTTACCTTCTTCGAACAAATGTGGGTACCGGCTCAAGCTAAAAATAAAGATGCAGCCAAGGATTTCTTAACGTATGTTTATTCCGATGAGGCAGCGGCGATTTTTGCGGAAGCTAATGCGATTCAACCAATCGAAGGGATTTCCGAAAAGCTGACCGGTGACAATAAACTTTTCTATAGTATCTATGATTCTGGAGCAAAAGCAGGTATGGGTGGATTTGCTGCAACGGAAGCCGTTGAGGGCGTCAGCATGGCAGATACATTATTCAGAACGATAGACAGTATTGTTTCTGGTGATAAAAAAGTAAAAGATTGGCAAGAATCCGTTGAAAAAGTGAGTGACCAATTACGGTCAGCATTAAAATAATAGTTCACTAGTATAACGGTGAGTTTTCCTTCATCACCGTTATATTTATTAATTGAGGTGATTGCAATGAATAAGACAACAGAAAAAAGGATTTTTATCTTTGTTTGTACGGTACCTGCTTTGATCTTATTAACCGTTTTCCTGATTGTACCTACGATTGAGGTATTCAGGATGTCCTTGTATAAGTGGGGTGGATTCTCTAATAATAAGGTATTTGTCGGGCTCGATAACTTCAAAATTTTATGGAATGATATGAACTTCTTTCGATCTCTCCAAAACAGTATTGTATTGATTGCTATCGTTACACTTATCACCATGGTGCTTGCAATCTTGTTTGCCACTTTGTTAACGAGAGAAAAGATGAAAGGCAATAGTTTCTTCAGGATTATTTTTTATATTCCTAATATCTTATCCGTTGTGGTCATCGCTGGAATATTTTCTGCGGTGTATGATCCAACCACAGGTTTGTTGAATAATCTCCTTGCTTTATTTAACCTTGAGAACCTGCAAAAATTGTGGCTTGGTAATCAAAAAATTGCCATTTATAGCATCGGCGGAGCACTCGTCTGGCAGGCGATTGGCTACTATATGGTCATGTATATGTCGAGTATGGCAAGTATCCCGGAAAGCTTTTATGAAGCATCTGCTTTGGAAGGTGCAGGAAGAATCAGACAATTTTTCAGTATTACCTTGCCGTTGATTTGGAATAACATTCGGACCACGCTAACCTTTTTCATTATCAGTACAATTAATTTAAGTTTTCTACTTGTCCAAGCAATGACCGGCGGTGGACCTGATGGGTCGACGGAGGTATTTTTAAGCTATATGTATAAACAGGCTTACACCAATTCTTCTTATGGTTACGGTATGGCTATTGGGGTGGTAGTTTTCCTTTTCTCATTCGCAATATCTGCGATTGTCAGCCATGTTACCAAACGTGAAGTGCTGGAGTATTAAGGGGGTCCATGAACACGGTGAAAACACAAAAAGGAATGAGTGCAGAAACAGCGTATCGCTTTTTTATCTACGTAGCTCTGATTACATTAGCAATCTCAATCATTATCCCTGTTGCATGGGTTTTCTTAGCATCAGTGAAGCAAAACTCGGAATTTTACGGAAGCCCTTGGACCATGCCGAAAGGATTCTATTTTCAAAACTTCATCGATGCTTTTGGGAAGGCCAACATGGGTACCTATATGTTGAATTCAGTCATGGTGACTGCAATGGCTCTGCTTATTTTATTGATTGTCGCCTTGCCGGCAGCCTATGTGCTGGCCAGATACACCTTTAGAGGCAGTCAATTTATGAATGGCTTGTTTAAAGCTGGATTATTTATCAATGTGAACTATATTGTCGTTCCAATTTTCTTGATGTTATTAGATGGGGATGCCCTATTACGAGGACAATTTGGGGCTGGATTCCTATTAGACAATTTATTTATTTTAGCTGTGGTTTATGCTGCGACCGCTTTGCCTTTTACCATTTACCTGTTGTCCAGTTATTTCCAATCACTTCCGTCAACGTATGAGGAAGCGGCGTTGGTTGATGGGGCCGGATATTTCAAAACAATGATTTCGATTATGATTCCAATGGCTCGACCAAGTATCATAGCTGTCATCTTATTCAATTTCCTAGCATTTTGGAATGAATACATTATTGCCCTGACATTGATTCCAGGTCCAAATAAGACCTTGCCTGTTGGGCTAATGAACTTAATGGCAGCTCAAAAATCTGCTGCTAATTACGGTCAAATGTATGCGGGTATGGTTCTCGTCATGCTGCCTACCTTGATTTTATATATTATTGTTCAAAAGAAATTGACACAAGGGATGACCCTTGGCGGTTTGAAGGACTAGAGGAGGATTTATCCAGTGAAGACCACTTTTGTAGTTATCCTAAAACTCGTCGTTTTTATCATTTGTCTTACTTTGATTATCATTGGCCAAAAGACAGTTGGTAAACTTGAACTAGGCCTGATGTTACTCGGATTAGCCGGTCTCTTAGGGCTGCTTTATGATTACAATCGAAAATATGTGTAAAAAAAGTCTCGATATCAATAGATTATAAGATTGTGGAGGTGTTTAGATGATTACTTATGATAAAAAAAGCTGGAAGATTCATAATGAAAGAATCTTTATCCTATCTGCTGCCATCCATTATTTCCGCCTTCCAAAAGGGGAGTGGAGTGAAGTCTTAGACAAGGCGAAAGCTGGAGGATGCAATACAATTGAAACATACATACCTTGGAATTTCCATGAAATGAATGAAGGGGAATGGGATTTCTCTGGCGACAAAGATTTAGCGCACTTTTTTCAGTTATGCGCTGACAGAGGATTATATGTAATTGCGAGACCGGGGCCATACATTTGTGCGGAATGGGATTTCGGCGGTTTTCCCTGGTGGCTCTCTACGAAAAAGGGGATTCAATATCGTTCCGCCGACCCTTTCTTTTTACAATATGTAGATAAATATTTTGATCAGGTCATACCAATCATTGATGAATTTCAGTTAACGAAAAATGGGTCCGTCATTATGGTCCAAATTGAAAACGAGTTCCAGGCTTATGGTAAACCAGATAAGGCGTATATGGAGTACCTGCGGGACGGTATGATGTCACGAGGCATTGATGTACCGTTTGTTACCTGCTATGGAGCCGTTGATGGTGCTGTGGAATTCCGTAATTTTTGGTCGGATGCCAAACATGCTGCAGAGATTTTAGATGAGAGGTTTGCCGATCAACCGAAAGGGGTAATGGAATTTTGGATTGGCTGGTTTGAGCAATGGGGCGGAAATAAAGCGAATCAAAAAACACCTGAGCAGCTTGAATTTGAGTGTTATCAGCTGTTGAGTAATGGATTCACTGCGATCAATTATTACATGTATTTTGGCGGCACCAACTTTGATCATTGGGGCGGCAGGACAGTTGGAGAACAGACTTTTTCTACGACATCGTATGATTATGATGTTGCCATTGATGAGTATTTACAGCCAACAAGAAAGTATGAGGTATTAAAAAGGTTTCATGCATTTACCCAATGGCTTGCACCGGTATTCACGAATGCCGAACAATCGGGAATGAATTTAAAGCTACCTAGTTATTTAAAATCCCAACGAGTCGTCAGTCCTCATGGTGAAGTGATATTTATCGAGAATCATAGACTGGAACGGGTTCAATCACAGGTTTTACTTGATGGAGAAATGGTTCCGTTTACGATAGAGGCCAATGCGGTTTTACCGATTGTCCGTAATGTGAACGTAGGAAATGGTTTTACCATTAAGACACTCACGGGCCAGACGACAGGATTCGATGCAACGAAGGGCGTCATTTACCACGAAAATGGCCAACGTTCGACCTTAGTTTTGCAGCTTCATAAACATGCTGAAATCCACTGCCCAATGCCAAATCGTTTTGAAACCGGTGAAGATGATCTAGTTACGGTTCATTTATTCCATGGAAGCCAGTCGCAAACCGTTAAGCTTTCCTTTGAGGATGGTACCAGCTATTCGATTGAAGTTGTGTCAAGAATATCTTTAGAAAAAGCGATTCCTCGTTTGAAAAAAGGTATTGAAAATCTCCCATTGCATTGGGAAGCAGCAGATGAAAATCTTTGTTTTTTAAGTGGAAAAGTAAAAGAGGCTGATAAACCGCTTGATTTCAGCAACTTCGGACAGTTTAGTGGTTATTTAGGTTATGAAAGTGAATTTTACTCTGAGGAAACAAAGGAAACGACCATTATTTTTACGAGAATTGAGGATCCCGTAATGGTCTTCTGTAATGGTCAATATGTCGGCAAGCTTAGCAAGCTTGGGGCTGCTGCCATTGAGGTTACAGTTAAGAAAGGGGAAAATACGTTAACATGCCTTGTTCAGAATATGGGGCGTTTCAACTTTACTCAAGCGATAGGCGAACCAAAAGGGATGAGTGAGGCACCTGCTCTTAATGGAAAGTATTTATCATTAAGGGAAGGATGGCAGGTAGAAGGGTGTGGAGTTCCGCATCACTTATCACAATTACCAAAAATTGAGGGGCGAATTGGGTTGTTAAGAACTTTCATAAATCAGGGCTATAACCGGGCGATTCTCGTTGGTGAAGGCGTTTCGCGTGTTAAGGTAAATGGAAGTTCTGTCAAGATGTTGATAGAGAGTCAAACGGCTTGGTCTAGGGGCAGTGCTGTCTATGGGGTTGCTGATATCAGTGATGCCTTAAAGCAGGGTGAAAATGTAATAGATTTAGATGCTCAGAATCTCACAAGTATTCGCCGCTTTGATCTTTATTTATTTAAAGAAGTGGACCAAATTAGAAACTGGAAAACAAAATCATTTGCACAGATTCAAGAGGAAAAGCAATGGACAGTAGTGAATCCACAAACGATTTCTCCACGCTGGTATAAAAGTCGTTTTGACTGGAACGCAGACAACGGTCCGATTGTAAAGATTCGGTTTGAACATATGAGTAAAGGGTGTTTTTGGGTTAATGGCTGCTGTTTAGGACGGTACTGGAACATTGGCCCGCAGGAGGAATATAAGATACCAGCCTCGTTCTTAAAAGAACATAATGAAATTGTTATTTTTGATGAAGAAGGATTAAAGCCAGATCAGGTGTTTATTAATCCTTATATTCCATGTGTAGAGGAAAAAAAAGTTTGTCTTTAAATTATAAGCATTTTTGATAGATCCCTGTTGTTGGGTTGACTGTACAAGTATTGGTGATATAATTTAGGTTAATAAAAGAATGTTAGTATGGTTTGGAGGAAAGGTTAAAAAATGGAACCATTGCAACATGAAAGTTTAATTCCGTTATATCACCAATTAATGGAGAGATTAAAGGATTCGATTGAGAAAGGACATTGGATACCAGGTGATAAAATCCCTTCGGAAAATCAGTTAATGGATCAATTTGGTGTGAGTCGCAACACAGCAAAAAAAGCAATTGAGGAGCTCGTACAGGCAGGAATCCTTTACCGTATCCAAGGAAAAGGAACATTCGTGGCAAAACCGAAATTGCAGCAGTCGTTGATGGGGTTCTACAGCTTTAGCAAAGTATTAAAAGAAAAAGGATTAAATCCCAAGGATATCATTTTGAAGATTGAAGAAGTAATACCAACTGCAAAAATCCGGGAAGCGCTCCAGCTTGGAGAAGATGAGCATGTGATTGAAATGAAACGTCTTCGCTGTGCCAATAATGAGCCGTATATTTTGGAATCATCTTTTATTCCTAAAGGCGTGGTTTCCGATACGGTGCAACTTAAGAAAGTGGGGGAAATATCCTTATATGATTTATTTTTGCAACAATTCAACATCGTTGTAACCAGAGCAAAAGAGGCATTTGAACCCGTCCTTATCCGTGCTGACGAAAGTGAATACCTTCAAACGGAAGAAGGCCGTCCGGCACTGTTACTCGAACGAACAGCCTATGATTCCGAGGGATCACCTGTTGAATTTTGTATCTCCATTGTCCGTGGCGATCGCTGCCGCTTCTACACTGAACTAACATAAACGTTGAAAAGCTCATAGCATTTTGTCTATGAGTTTTTTATTGACTTCAAAAATAAAATTTCAGTTGGTGGGTTGACAGGTTAATTAAGAGAGGGGTATATTTAAATTAGCTAAAATTTTCAGTCAATAATTGCGGTTTATTTTTTTTTGAAAATCCTGTACCAACAACCCGTCAACAAGAAGGAGGGAAGGACGGCCTCTTTTACAAAACTTTTAATAATTTTAAAGAAATTTCCGAAATGGGAGAGAAATTTGTTATCCTATTAAAGAAAGCGTTTAAGTTCAACCTAAGAGGTGTTTTAGCAGTGGCAAGATTAAAGGATATTGCGGAATATGTTGGCGTTTCCATTTCGACGGTTTCAAGAGTGATTCAAAATGATCAGACCAGAAATGTGAATCCGGAAACGAAAATGAAAATTTGGGAGGCAGTGAAGGAGTTAGGGTATATTCCAAATCAGCATGCCCGAAATTTAGTGACCAACAAGCAAGAAAAGAATAAGACAAGAGCAATGAAAATTGGCTGGGTAGCCAATCCAAAATCAGCAGAAACGAACCCTTACTTTGCAACAATTTATACAGGTATTCGCGATACATTAGCAAATAATGATTACACTCTTATTAGTATTACCAAGGATGAAATCGAAAACGAGACACTGCTTCTTAAGACGATTCATGACTTGGGGATTGAAGGACTACTTCTAATCGATAAGATTGAGGACAGCCTTATCGATTATATTCAGCAACAAATTCCTGTAGTAGGGCTGGACTTTTATTATTCAGATAAAAATATGGCCATCGTAGACTATGATCGCAAAGCCGCTATCAATTCGGTGGTTCAGTACTTTGTAAAACAAGGACACCGGGACATAGGATTTATTGGCGGAGGTGTTGATGCAGCCATTGAAGATTTGTCTGGGGAATATCGTTTTAAAGGGTTTCAGCAGGCCATGGTGGAAGCGGGACTAGCGATTCAACCAGAATGGGTCATCAATACAAAGTGGAAAATGGAAACCAGCTATCAGCAAATGAGGAATTTGCTAAAGCAGGAGCCGCCGCATTTGCCGACCGCTATGGTTTGCGCGAGTGATTTAATGGCCATCGCTGCAATAAGGGCTGTCAGAGAAAATCATCTTAGAATCCCTGAGGACATCGCTTTTTTTGGCGTGGATAATCTTGAAATGGGAAAATATTCATCACCACAGCTTTCAACGGTAGAAATCCCCAAGTATGAAATAGGAAGAATGGCAGCGAAAACGATTATGGAAATGGTGGAAGAGGAAGTAAAACTTCCGATAAAGATGATTTTACCGTTTGAATTAGTCATTCGTGAGTCTTCTAAAATAAAACGAGCCTAAAAGGTTCTTTTTTCATCAACGATTGGAAAACGTTTGGATTAAATCGGGAAAATTAAGGAAAACGAAATTTATTGAAGATAGGAGCGTTTAACATGAAACCACTGACAGCCATTTTGATCGGGGCAGGTGACAGAGGGGTAAGAGCATATGCGCCTTATGCCCTAGAGTATCCGAATGAATTAAAAATAATTGGTGTGGCAGAGCCCAACAAAGAAAGAAGAACCAGATTTCAGCAGGACCATCATATTTCTGATGAAAATTGTTATGAATCGTGGGAAGAGGTATTGAATCAAGAAACAAAAATCGCAGATATTGCCATTATCTGCACACTTGATCAAAATCATTTCAAGCCAACCATGAAGGCATTGGAATTGGGTTATCATGTTCTTTTAGAAAAACCAATGTCTCCAGATCCGGTCGAGTGCATCATGATGGAACATGTTGCCCAAAAGTATAATCGCCAGCTTACCATCTGCCATGTCCTAAGATATACGGAATTTTGGGCAACGATTAAAAAGATTATTTCTAAAGGGGACATTGGGGAGGTCGTATCTCTGCAACTAAATGAAAATGTAGAAGTCATGCATATGTCCCACAGCTTTGTCCGTGGCAATTGGAATAATAAGGGCAGGACGAGCCCGATGATCCTCCAAAAATCTTGTCATGATATGGATATTATTTCTTTCGTGATCGGCAAGGATTGTAAACGGGTTAGTTCATATGGTTCGCTCATGCATTTTAAGGAAGTAAATGCCCCCATTGGAGCACCAAATAGATGTCTAGATGGATGTCCTGCCGAAATGGAATGTCCTTTTCACGCTAGAAGGTATTATCTTGGAGAAGGAAAAGGATGGGCAAAGAAATTTACAGAAGATGATACAAACGAAGGCATTATAAAGGCATTGCATGAAACGCCTTATGGAAAATGCGTATATCACTCCGACAATGATGTGGTCGATCATCAGGTGGTCAATATGGAATTCGAGGGTGGAGCAACAGCAACGTTCAGCATGTGCGGTTTTACAAGGGAACAAACACGGATTGTTCAAATCATGGGAACAAAAGGAGAAATACGTGGAAATATGGAGGAAAACCGTATATCCATCTTTGATTTTCTCACAAGACAGGAAACGGTCATCCATTTTGACAACCCCATTGGAGGACATGGCGGGGGAGATCAAGGCATTATGAGAACCTTCCTAAGAGAGGTTCAATATGGAAATAAACAAGATAGTGTTTCATCCGCATCTGCATCCGTAAGAAGTCACCTAATGGCATTTGCTGCTGAAAAATCCAGGTTAAATCAGGGTCAATCGATTAATATTGATGAATATTTTACTAGTTTAGCTGGGAGTGTTAAAAGTTAAAGAAATCTCCCAATATTAAAAGTTATCTTATTTAGGGAGGTGGTCATCGTCTAAAATAAGTGTTCGCAGCTTTTTCATAACAAACTATTAAAGTTAGTAAAATTGTAAGGGGTATCAAAGGGAAACAGTTCATCATACCATTCATGTTCTAGGGGTACTTTTTAGGAATCTACTAAACATTTAAGAGAAGGAAGGGAAACAAGTTGAAAAAGTGGCTTATCATGCTTTTAACTGTAATTTTAGGATTACTAGGGTTAGCCGGATGTAATAGTGATACGACTTCAGGTAATGGCAAAGATGAAAAAGTGGAAATAACCTATGGGTTTTGGGATAAGAAGCAAGTCCCTGCTGTGGAGGAAATTATTAAGTTATTTAATGAAAAATACCCGGACATTAAAGTGAAATCAGAATTGACTGCATATGGTCAATATTTCCAGAAACTCGAAACAGCGGCCACTGGGGGTGCCTTGCCAGATGTTATGTGGATGAATGGTGCTCATGTTGAACAATATGCGGAAGGAAAGGTGATTCTTCCGCTTAGTGACCTTGCAAAGAAAGATAACTTTAGTTTAGATAATTATCCGAAATCTTTAATTGATCTTTATACCGTTAATGGAAAAGTATTTGGAATACCAAAAGATTTTGATACTACAGGCTTATGGTATAACAAAAAAATCTTTGATGAAGCAGGCGTACCTTATCCAGACGAAACGTGGGATTGGAATAAATTAAAGGAAGAGGCTAAAAAGCTGACAAATAAAGAAAAAGGTATTTGGGGATATGCTGCTTTAATGGGCAATCAAGGCGGATATTATGATTTCATTTGGCAAAATGGCGGTTATATTATTTCCGACGATCGCAAGTCTGTCGGATTTGACCAGCCTGAGGCGATTGAGGCACTTAAATACAATATTAGTTTTATTAAAGAGGGGCTATCTCCAACACAGTCTCAAATGACGGAAACAGCTGCTTCTGAATTATTCTCATCAGGAAAAGTAGCGATGATGTTTGATGGTCCTTGGATGGTTCCGGAATATAAGAATAATCCTGATTTAAACGTTGCCGTTGTACCAAAAGGAAAACAGCGTGCGGTTGCGATTCATGGGTTATCAAATGTCATTGCGGCGAATACCCAGCATAAGGATGCGGCGTGGAAGTTTGTTCAGTTCTTAGGCTCTAAAGAAGCAGCGGAAGTATATGCGAAAACAGGAACAGTGATTCCTGCTTATAATGGGACGCAAGATGCTTGGTTACAATCTGTTCCAAATTTGAACCTTAAAGCCTTTATTGATGGTGTTGAATATTCTGTTCCACTTCCAAGTGTGAAAAGTACAGGGGAAATCTGGCAGTATGAAACCGATGTTCTTAAAAAGGCTTGGAGTGAGGAAGAAAGTGTAGAAAATGCTGTAAAAGAGCTAACGAAAAAGGCAAATGAGTCTTTATCTAAGAAATAGAAAAATTGAAGAGGAGAAATTGTTTCTTCTCTTCTTTTTTCTAATATAAGGAGGGAATGCAGTGAAGGAAATTCCTCTACAGGTTGAAGTGAAAGTGAATAAAAAATTTAAGATTTCTAATTTAGCGAAGACAAGGAAACGATCAGACTACTTTTGGGCATATCTCATGATTGCTCCCACCATGTTGGGCTTGTTTATTTTTTACCTGTGGCCCATCTTTCAAACATTTTACTTTAGTTTCACTGAATGGGGAGCATTTGGACAGTATGAGTGGACGGGGTTAGATAATTATAAGCGGATGCTAGAGGATACAAACCTATTAAAATCATTTAAGAATACTGGGATTTATATTATTTTTACGGTTCCATTTGGGATCTTCTTATCGATTCTCGTAGCGGTTCTCCTGAACCAGAAAATTAAGGGGAAATCCGTTTACCGGACATTATATTTTTTACCCGTCATCACGATGCCGGCTGCTATCGCCATGGTTTGGAAATGGCTTTATAATTCCGATTACGGACTACTAAACTATCTTTTATCTTTAATCGGAATCAAGGGTCCCCAGTGGGTGAGTGATCCCAAAATTGCCTTATATTCGATTATTGTGGTAGCCATTTGGAGTGGGATTGGTTATAACATGGTCATTTTCCTTTCCGGACTGCAAGGAATTCCAAAGACCTATTATGAAGCAGCGGAAATGGATGGAGCCGGTCCAATCAGGGTATTCTTTAAAATTACACTGCCGCTGCTCTCTCCTGTAATTTTTTTTGTAAGCATCATGTCTCTCATCGGAGCATTTCAAGTATTTGATTTAATTTTCATGATGATTGGAAAAAGTAGTACAGCGCTGGAGAATACGCAATCGATTGTTTATTTATTCTATCAACATGCGTTCGTATTAAACGATAAGGGATATGCAGCAGCCATCGCTGTCCTCTTATTAGTTGTTATCCTAATTATCACAGCGATACAAATGGTCTTACAGAAAAAATGGGTTCATTATGACTAAAGGAGGGAGAATCAATGGAAAGATCGAGACAGCTTTTTACAAATAAGACATTCCTCATCCATTTCGTCCTTATCGTGGGATCGGTGGCGATGGTCGTACCTTTTTTATGGATGATCCTAACCTCCTTAAAAACCTATGCTGAGTCGATTCATGTACCGCCAGTTATTATTCCAGAGGATTTTAAATGGGAGAACTACAAAGAGGTTTTTGGACTGCTGCCTTTTTTCAAATTTATGTTTAATACCTTCGTTGTGACAGTCTTACGGACAGCCGGTCAGTTGTTATTGTGTTCATTGGCCGCCTATGCTTTTGCCCGAATTGAATTTCCAGGTAGGAATATTCTATTCATGTTGGCGTTATCTGTTCTAATGGTTCCTGGACAAGTGTTTTTACTGCCACAATACATGATTATGGTGAAATTGGGCTGGCTGAATACATTGCAAGCGGTCATTGTCCCTGGTTTGTTTAGCGCCTTTGGTACGTTCCTGCTGCGTCAATTCTTTATGGGGCTTCCAAAAGAACTGGAAGAAGCAGCCAGGCTTGATGGCTGCAACCATTTCCAAATTTACTGGAAGATTATGCTTCCGCTAGCTAAACCGGGTTTGGTTGCATTAGGTATTTTCACAACTCTTTGGAGCTGGAATGAATTAATGTGGCCAATGATTGTGAATAGTTCTCCGGAATCAATGACCCTTTCTGTCGGATTGTCATCGCTCCAAGGTCAATATTTAACCAACTATCCGATACTAATGGCTGGATCCTTTTTAGCTATCTTGCCAATGTTGATTTTATTTATCATCCTGCAAAAACAATTTATTGAAGGAATAGCTGTAACAGGAGGAAAATAAAAATAGTACATGCAGTCGTACCAGGCTGCATGTGTTGTTTTTATTTAGCTTATTGGAAAGTATAACTTTTGTTTAATATCCAGACTGGTAGAAAACGGCTCCCGATGGCACGTCCTGGATTGGTTACCCTAATAAAAAATAATATCTTCTCCCCCTAAAAATAAAACGTATTTAAAATGTTGGGTTGACCCTACAAGTTGATGTAGTATAATAGAATTACTTACAATAAACAGATTATTATTCTCATAGTCTAGTTTCTATTAGTTTTTTTGCTGCTTAACTTGTACCATCAACCCAATGTTACAAAGCGTGTGGAATGGATTTTTTTAAGAAAACTCGTCTTTCAGATTACATCAAATTTTACAACAGATGAGTAGGTACACTCGAATAAAGCAAAATTGGCAGTAGAGGTGCAGGAACATGAAAATGGCAATTGGTATTGATATTGGCGGGACAAAGATTGCGGCGGGCATAATATCGGAAACAGGGGAATTGTTCAAACGTGCGGAGTTAAAAAGTGATCCTTCTGACAGAGAAAAGATGTTTGTTAAAGTGGTAGAAGCTGTAGAACAAGTTCTTGAAGATTCTACTTATTCGCTAGCGGACATGGAAGGCATTGGTGTCGGTGTACCAGGAAAAGTGGATCAAGAGCAGGGGGTTGCGGTTTATCAAAATAATTTACCATGGGCCCAGTTTCCTGTCACTTCTCGGTTACGGGAGCAATTTGGACTCGGGAGGATTACTATCGATAATGATGTTTACATGGCGGCCTTTGCCGAGTGGAAGTCAGCCCAGACAAAAAGCGATGAAACGTTTGTCTACGTGACGATTAGTACGGGCATCTCCTGCTCTATTATTCATAATGGTTCTTTTTTCAGAGGGGCTGGATTTGCCGGAGAACTTGGGTTAATTCCTGTCCTTTCAAAGGTTACTGGGAAGAAATTGATGAGGTTGGAACATGCGTCTGCTGGACCGGCGATTGAAAAATTAGCACAAAAGAAATTGCAATTGGCATCTCTGTCGACCAAGGATGTCTTTGAAAGCTATCAAGACGGGGTCCGCGAATATCAGCCCATCATCGATGAAGTGACAGACACGTGGGCACAAGGCTTGTACTCGATTTCCTGTTTACTAGACCCGCATAAAATTGTTTTCGGCGGCAGTGTCATCGTAAACAACCCTTTTCTGCTTGACATCATAAAAGAAAAACTGAAATCGTATCAAATCCCTGAACAACATCATCTCTTAAACCAAATGGTAATTAGCACAATTAAGCAAAATAATGGAGTGGTTGGTGCTGGGTTGCGGGTATTCGAAGGAAACAAAAAATCATAAGAGGTGTGACACATATGTCTTCATTAAGTAAGAAAGAAATAATGCCATTAGGGGCATCAATTACAACCCAGGAAATCAAGCAACAGCCTGAATTATGGGGTGAAGCATTTGCATTGTATACTGGGAAGAACCATAAGATTGAAGCCTTTTTACAGAACTTGACAGAAAAGCACGATCGTGTCCGGGTTATTTTTACGGGGGCTGGAACTTCCGCATATGTCGGTGACACCATTATCCCTTATTTAAAAGGAAAAATCGATGAGAAACAGTGGGACATGATGAGTGTTCCAACGACTGCTATTGTGTCAAATCCTTACCAATTTTTAAAGGCAGACATCCCGACCTTATTGATTTCTTTTGCAAGAAGTGGTAACAGTCCGGAAAGTGTTGCGACTGTTGAATTAGCGGAACAAGTGGTAACCGATCTCTACCAGATCACAATCACCTGTTCAAAGGCCGGTAAGTTAGCAAAGCGGGCAGAAGGGGATGAAAGCAATCTCTTACTGTTGATGCCAGAAAGATCCAATGATCAAGGCTTTGCGATGACGGGTAGCTACACCTGTATGACCCTAACTGCGCTGCTCATTTTTGATTCACTGACAGTGGAAGAAAAATTGACCATTGTTGAAACAATCCGCAGTATGGGTCAAAGTGTTATTAGCAGAGAAGAAGATATTGAAAAGATGATTACATCCGACTTTGAACGGATTATTTATCTTGGCTCAGGTGGCTTTGAAGGCTTGGCAAGAGAGGCGCAATTAAAAATTTTAGAGTTAACTGCCGGTAAAATTGCCACTTCCTTTGATTCATCACTTGGATTCCGCCACGGTCCTAAATCATTTGTGAATGAAAAAGCTATCGTGTTTGTGTTTGTTTCTAACCACCCGTATACGCGCAAATATGATTTGGATATGTTAAATGAATTGAGACAGGATCAAATCGCAGCCTATATTTGTGCAGTCGCCGTTGACATGGACATCAATTATGCCGGTGATACGTTCTTATTTGACAGCGATGCCCGCACTGTACCGGATGTCTATTTGTCACTGCCGTATGCCATGGTCGGCCAAACGCTCGCCCTGTTAGCTTCGATTAAGGTCGGGAACAAACCGGATACTCCTTCGCCAAGTGGAATAGTCAACCGAGTTGTAAAAGGCGTAACCATCCACACATTCAAGTAATAGAATTTTACTTGTAGTACCGAGGTGAAATTAATGAAAAATCATATTTTTGCAGAAAAGTTTTTTCTAGAAGATAAGGTGGTAGGTCCAGGTTTTCTGGAAATCAAGGATGGTAAATTCGGTACCTTTTCAATTGATAGGCCGGATGAAGCAGCAGAAATCATTGATTATAATGGGCAATGGGTTGCTCCAGGCTTAGTAGACACACATATTCATGGTTTTAAAAATCACGATATTATGGATGCTGACATTGAAGGATTGAACGTAATTTCCGAAGGGATGCTATCCTGCGGAGTCACCTCGTTTTTGCCGACCACTTTAACATCATCAACCGAGTCGTTAAATAACGTGGTTGCAATGATTGGTGCGAATTATACCAAAGTACAAGGAGCAAAAATAAAAGGGATCTTTTTGGAAGGACCGTTTTTTACCGGAAAACATAAAGGTGCTCAAAATACGAAATACTTTTCTGACCCGTCGATCGAGAAGTTGCAAAAATGGCAGGGCCTATCCCGAGGTATGGTTAAAAAGGTTGCGATTGCTCCCGAAAGACAAGGGGCAGTAGAATTCATCAGATATGCCGTGAAGGAAAAAATTGCGGTTGCGTTGGCTCACAGTGACGCTACGTACGAACAAGCAAGACAAGCGGTTGAAACAGGGGCTTCCATTTTTGTTCATACATTCAATGGAATGAGAGGGTTGCATCATCGTGAGCCGGGGATGGTGGGTGCTGCCATGAATTTAAGGGATGTTTTTGCCGAAATTATTTGTGACGGACACCACGTTCATCCAGTTGCAGCAAACATTTTAATGAATACCCGCGGCAGAGATTCAACCGTTATGGTGACCGATTGTATGATGGCTGGAGGAATGCCGGAAGGAAACTATCAACTGGGAGAATTCCCTGTAGTAGTTAAAGATGGGGCTGCCCGCATTGAAGGCGGGAGTTTAGCAGGCAGTATTTTGCAATTAAAGGATGCCGTCAAAAATGTCGTCGAATGGGGAATTGCCACCCCGGAAGAAGCCATTTATATGGCAAGTACGGCAGCTGCCAAAAGTGTCCAAATTGATCACGAATGTGGGAAAATTGCTGAAGGGTATGCTGCGGACTTTATCGTGTTGAATCCTGATCTTGATTTAACCGCCACTTACATGGATGGTGTCTGTCGTTATCAAGCCTAAATAACAACCAGAAAGAGGGAGTATGTTGATTGTAGCTGTAACCATGAATCCATCGGTTGATATTTCCTATCCGCTTGGCCGCTTCAAGTTAGACGATGTCAATCGGGTAGAAACGGTCCGTAAAACGGCTGGCGGGAAAGGCTTGAATGTTGCCCGAGTGATTGCGCAAATGGAAGAAGCTGTTCTGGCGACGGGTGTGCTGGGCGGGACGATTGGCGATTATATCGTTCAGGAATTAAATAAAAGCACGATTCCCAATGATTTTTTGAAAATCGAAAAAGAATCAAGAAATTGTATAGCCATTCTTCATGAAGGCATGCAGACAGAGATTTTAGAATCAGGACCGACGTTATCTAAGGAGGAAGGGACAGCCTTTTTAGGTAAGTTTGAAGGCATTCTTGCAAACGCTTCACTAGTGACAATTTCAGGCAGTTTGCCAAAAGGGTTATCAACGGACTTTTACTATCAAATGCTAGAAATCAGCCGCAAAAAAGGTATTCGGGTACTTGTGGATTCGTCAGGAGAATCGTTAAAACAGGTCTTGCTGCAGAAGGAAAAACCATTTGCCATCAAACCGAATACAGCGGAATTGTCGCAGCTGTTGGGCATGGAAGTAAGAGCGGGGATCATTGATTTGAAACAAGCATTACACCATGGACTATTTACGGGGATTGAGTGGATAATTGTGTCTATGGGCAGTGAAGGTGCCTTTGTCAGGCAAGGTGAGGATTATTACCGGGTGAGGATACCAAAGATTGAAGTGGTCAATCCCGTTGGATCCGGTGATGCGACTGTTGCTGGTTTAGCAGTGGCACTGAATCGAAATCAAACGGTTGAGACTGTGCTGAAAGCGGCAATGACCACAGGAATGTTAAATACCATGGAAGCCGGAACCGGTTTTATTAATATGAACAAGTTCAAACGGTACTTTAATGAAGTTAAAGTTGAAAAAATAGATTAAGAGGGGAGATTGACGATGCTAGAACTAACCAAGAATAAATGGGAAGCGCTAAAACGTTTATCAGATGAGAATGGCGTGATTGGAGCATTGGCCATTGATCAACGCGGCTCATTGAAAAAAATGATTGCGTCCGGAGAGGCCAGTCATGTGGGTGATGAAGGTATAGTCCGTTTCAAAGAATTGGTTTCTGAAGAATTAACACCTTTTGCAACAGCGATCCTGTTGGATCCGGAATATGGTTTGCCGGCGGCGAAGGTCCGCAGCAAAGACTCCGGCTTACTAGTGGCATATGAAAAAACCGGCTACGATGCCTCAGAAGCGGGACGGTTGCCGGATTTATTACCGGAATGGTCAGTGAAACGATTAAAGGAAGCCGGTGCCGATGCGATCAAGTTCTTACTCTATTATGATGTCGATGAAGATGAAAAAATTAATAACTATAAACATGTCTATATGGAACGTGTGGGGTCCGAATGTGCGGCTGAAGACCTTCCATTTTTCTTAGAAATTGTCTCATATGATGCTGAAAATAATGATGTAAAAAGTAAAGCGTACGCAAAAGTAAAACCGCATAAAGTGGTTGGAGCGATGAAGGAGTTCACTAAACCGCAATACCATGTCGATGTGTTGAAGGTAGAAGTTCCGGTAGATATGAACTTTGTGGAAGGCTATACAGAAGGAGAAGCCGTTTACAGTAAAGAAGAAGCAGCTTCCTATTTCAAGGATCAAAGTGAGGCAACTAATCTGCCGTTTATCTTTTTGAGTGCGGGAGTAAGTGCGGAGCTATTCCAACAGACATTGAAATTTGCCAAAGACTCTGGTTCGACGTTTAACGGCGTGTTATGCGGCCGGGCAACCTGGAAAGACGGAGTCGAACCTTTTGCTTCCAATGGCGAACAAGCAGGTCGTGTCTGGTTACAAGAAATCGGTAAAAGGAATATCGAAGAACTGAACTTAGTATTGAAAGAGACAGCCAGCTCCTGGTTTGATAAAGCAAATTAATAAAGCACGGGGACAGTTTTCTGGCCTCAACACCGAATGGTGCCTGACACCGTTCGTTTTTTTTATGCAATTCACTAAAAAAGCAATATTTCTAAAAATTTGAACAATATCTTTATTGTGTAAGCGTTTTAATCAAAGTAAGCTAGATTACAAGTAGAGGGTGGTTTTTGATGTTAAGGCATCGTCTTCTATTAAAATAGTACATTCAAAGGAGGAGAAGAGTTGAGCAGGAACAATTACAAGAGATTTAGCCATACACTGCTTGCACTTGTGTTATTTTTTCCAACGTTCTTGACGGGGGTTATTCCGCCGTTACGTGCGGTAGCAGAAGTTACGAATCCATGGGTTACCATTTCATCTGGAGGCAATGAAGTAAATGAAATGGTCAACCAGAATGGGAAGGTCTATACAAGGCTTGGAGCAGGTGCTGGAAATGACAATGGAACCAAAGCAGCTATTTTTCAAGAAGAAAAGGCAGCAGCGAAAGAATCAGGAACGATGGAATATACCTTTATTCCAGAATTGGATGGGGCGGATACTAGATTTGGTTTCTATCCACATTATATTGATCCTAATAACTTTGTCTTTGTTGGCTATGACTCTATGGGGTGGTTCTATGAATACAAATATAAAGGCAGCGGTACCTGGTTAAACACTAGACCAAGCTTACCACTACCAGAAGCAGGAACTAAACATTCCATTAAAATTGATTATAGCGGAACCACTTTCAATGTTACATTAGATGGCCAAGATTTATTTGGACCTGTTACTTTATCCAATGATGTAACTAACCTGCTTACAGGTAAGGAAGCGGTTAAACTGGGTGCTTTTGGAGGTAAAAACAGCCAAGTACTCATTGAATTGGGGGATGCTCCTGGAGATGGAGGCGCAAACTCAGGTGACGTGGAACCTGTCGACATTACGGATAACCAACTGACAGAAGGGGATTTTAAAATCCTCTCAGGTGACGGAAGCGTTACCTATAATCAAGATGGTTCAGCAACCTTCAAGGTTACCTCTACTCAAAAGAATCGAATTGTCTACAATAAAATGAAAGGAATTAAGAATGGTATTTTTGAGGTTGATATTACTCCCGGAACGAGCGCGATGAACCGTTTCGGTCTCATCTATCGTGTTCAAAGTCCTTCTGCTTACACGTATGTGGGAACAGGAGATCAGAACAATCAGTATTTTGGTGAAACCTTTGGTCCTTCAAATAATTGGACATCGATGACATCAAGCGTGCCATTAGAAGCAAATAAAACCTATCATTTACGAATGAAATTCATGGATGATACAGCTATTTTATACCTTAATGATAAAAAGGTGAATAGCTGGACATTATCAGGCGGTGTCAATATAGCAGGTTTACTTGGATTTGAAAAGAGCCGCGGTGCTGCCGACATTACGATTTCAAACATCAAAATTAAAGAATACGTTCCACCTAAAGCGCCAGATACTCCTCCGGTAGAGGATACATTAAGCTCAGATTTTATGAATGTCACTATCGACCAAGTATTCCCGCGTGTCATCGAATACCGGGTGGGCGATAAGGTAATGGACGGACAAAAATCTCCTGTTTACGGATTGAAAGTGAACGGCACACTTTACTATCCAGAGGTAGGCTATGAAAAGCTGAGTGAAAGTGAAGCATTGTATACCTTAAAGGTAAGCGATGAATATGAAGACCTTGATGCTGTTATTAAAGTTTCATTAAAAGTTCAAAAAAATAAAGTGATCTATACTTTTGAAGAAATCAACAATGATAAAGGTGCAAAAATCGAATCGGTTGAACTAGCTGATCTGAACTTTATCTCCGTTAATTCAGCTCAAACCAATGCGAAAGCCGAATTAACAAATATTAGCGGTGATGTGACAAAACCGGGGGATGTTGATGTTACTGTCGATTCATCTTTGGAAGGCATTGGAACTTCAGAAAGATACTATACAGCCTTCCTGTCAACGAACACATTGAGTGCTGGTGTATGGTCAAGTTCGGAAGTCAATGGCTACCGTAATTTAGTGGCTAATCGTTATCAGAATAAAGATGGTACGAAAGCCATCGGAATCGGCTCCAGCTTGCTTTATTATCAAAGAGAATTTATGCCGGAACCACAAACGGCTAAACCTACTTTGAAAATTGCTATTGCTGACGATTTGAATAAAGATGATGAAGTTGACTGGCAAGACGGTGCGATTGCTTACCGCGAAATCATGCAAGATATAAAAGGATCAGAAGATGTAAACAATCTTGTCGGCACACGGATTGCCATGAATTTTGGATCACAAGCACAACATCCCTTCCTAAAAACATTGGATAATGTAAAAAAGGTAGCTCTCGCTACAGATGAATTGGGCCAGGCTGTGCTATTAAAAGGATATGCGAATGAAGGTCATGACAGCGGGCACCCGGATTATAGCGATGTAGGTGAACGGATTGGCGGCGCAGACGATTTAAAAGCGCTTATTAGTGATGGTCATAAGTACAACTCTGAATTTGGTGTCCATATTAATGCTCAAGAAACGTATCCTGAAGCCAAAGCTTTTAGTGAGGATTTTATTGATGGTCCAAATTCCAAAGGATGGGGTTGGCTGGATCAATCTTATACCATCAATAAATTAAAGGATTTGTACTCAGGATCACGTGCGCAAAGACTGGACCAATTAAAAGCAGCTGCACCAGGTCTTGACTTTATCTATTTAGATGTATGGTATCAAGATCAGTGGGAATCTGATCGAGTGGCAGAACAATTTATGGATAGAGGTTGGAGAGTATCAACCGAGTTTGGTACATCTATTGCCAATTATTCAACATGGCAGCACTGGGCAACAGATAAGAACTACGGCGGGGCATCCAGCAAGGGAATTAACTCTGAAGTTCTTCGCTTTATTAGCAATCACCAAAAAGATTCTTGGGTGTTGAATTGGCCTGAAGCAGGCGGAACGGCTGATCACCCGTTGCTTGGCGGATTTGAATTAGCCGGTTTCGAGGGTTGGCAATCGGATAAGAACTTTGACCAGTTTATCCGGATGACATTCGATACCAATCTACCAACTAAATTTTTACAAAAGTATTTTGTCACCAAGTGGACAGATGGAGAAGGTAACAAGCAAAAAACAAACCTTGAAAAAGAAATCAAGTTAAAAGACCCAAGTAATGGGGATGATGTGGTTGTAACTAGGAAAGACAACTCCAGAGAGCGTGTTATTACACTTAATGGAAATGTTGTCCTTGATGAACATGCTTATTTACTTCCTTGGGTGGAACAAGATTTTAATAATCCAACACCTGCTGCTGAAAAATTGTATCATTGGAATTTGGAAGGCGGTACAACAACTTGGACATTGCCGGATGGATTTGTTGGTCCATCTCAAAAGGTTTATGTGTACAAATTGACCGATAAAGGCCGAACAGATGTGCAGAAAGTCGAAGTGGTCAATAATCAGGTAACCTTGACAGCTGAGGCAGCAACGCCATATGTTGTTATTCCGGATAAAAAAGAGAAGGGTTTACAAGTCGATGACTGGAGCAACGGTGCTCATGTCTATGACACAGGATTCAATTCGGGAACTGTCAAAGATGAAGTGACAAAAGTGGCAGGAGATAAAGATGCTGTCAGTGTCAAGAGAACGAATCAAACGGAAATTGCCCGTAATGTAAGCAGTGGTGACTATTATTTGAATATGGAAAGTCCATCGAAAAATACAACCGTTTCCCGCTCCATTACTGACCTGGTGCCTGGCAAGGATTATGTGGCAGAGGTATATGTAGAAAACAATAGTGATGTAAAAGCCGGAATCAAAATAACTGGCGGGGTGAAAGATGTAAGTAATTATACGCTACGTAGCCTTCAAAAGAACTTTGTGAAAGCAGACTCACATGCTACGAATGATGGCTACAATAGCAAAATGCAAAGAATGCAGGTAAGCTTTACGGCTACATCAAAAAAGGCTGAAATCATTCTAAGCCGTGAGGCCGGAGAAGGAACCACCAAATTTGATGATATTCGGGTCGTTCAAAAGTCTTTGAAAAATAATGTGTCATCAGGGGTATTTAAACAAGATTTTGAATCGGTCGTGCAAGGAATTTACCCATTTGTGATTGGTAATACGGAAGGGGTAGAAGACAACAGAGTTCATTTGTCTGAGTTACATGCTCCTTATACACAAAAAGGATGGGCAGGTAAAAAATTAGTAGATGATGTCTTAGGCGGAAATTGGTCCGTTAAAGTAAATACCGGAAACAAAGGCTTAGTGTATCGCACGATTCCGCAGCACTTCCACTTTGAACCGGGAGTAACCTATAAAGTATCCTTTGACTATCAAACTACTGCCAATGCCTATCGCTTTATCTCAGGTAATCAAGAAATTGATGTTCGAGATATTACAGCGGCCAAGGGACTAAGTTTGAATAATACGCTTCCAGCATCTGCCACTACCAAAACGGCTGAGTTTACAGTTACTGGTTCCGACAATGGGCAAACCTATATTGGAATTTTCAGCGATGGAACTAGTGTGAATGAAGATACCGGGGCAGGAACATTTATTTTAGATAACCTTCGGATTGAACAGGTGAAATAGAGTTGAAGAGGGAAGTGCTTCTGACACTTCCCTCTATTTAATTATAGAGGAAACAGACTCAATTTCTTAATAAAGCCTTTTGATAAATGTTTATTTTAATGAAAATGAGTCTATCCTTTAATTAGGCACAAGTTTGCTTGCATACTTACTGAAAATTTAATACAATAACCGTAATACTTTATATTAATATTGAAAAGACAGTGATCAGGAGTAGTAATGATTCATACCCGTAAATAGAGAGTTGACGGCTGGTGGAAGTCAACCGGGTACATCATGAACTCGCCTTTGAGTTGCAAGCGTGAAGGAATAGTAAGGCTTGCCGTTTTCCGCGTTAAGGATGAATGAAGCGAGTGCAGTCAGCACTAATGTGGGTGGTACCGCGGGAAGATACATACAATCCTCTCGTCCCTTTTTGGGATGAGGGGTTTTTTATTTTTTTTTAGGAGGAAGAGCATTATGAGTTTCGACCATAATCAAATCGAACAAAAGTGGCAAAAGAAATGGGAAGAAGAAAAAACATTTAAAACAAGCGAAGAATTTGATAAAAGAAAATTTTACGCTTTAGATATGTTTCCATATCCGTCAGGGGCAGGTCTACACGTTGGACACCCTGAAGGCTACACAGCAACCGACATTCTTTCCCGCTTAAAGCGGATGCAGGGATACAATGTTCTTCATCCAATGGGCTGGGATGCGTTCGGCCTACCAGCGGAACAATACGCATTGGATACGGGTAACGATCCAGCAGAATTTACAGAACAGAATATCAATACGTTCCGCCGGCAAATTAAATCATTAGGATTCTCGTATGATTGGGATCGTGAAGTCAATACGACTGACCCTAAATACTACAAATGGACCCAATGGATTTTCCTGAAATTATTTGAAAAAGGCCTAGCTTATATTGATGAAGTAGCGGTAAACTGGTGCCCTGCACTTGGAACGGTACTAGCAAATGAAGAGGTCATTGATGGCAAAAGTGAACGCGGCGGGCACCCTGTTGAACGTCGTCCGATGAAGCAGTGGATGTTACGAATCACCGCTTACGGTGACCGTTTACTGGAAGACCTTGAAGAACTTGATTGGCCTGAAAGCTTGAAGGAAATGCAGCGCAACTGGATCGGCCGTTCAGAAGGTGCGGAAGTTACCTTCTCAATCGAAGGACATGAGGAGACATTCACTGTCTTCACTACTCGCCCTGATACTTTATTTGGTGCTACGTATGCCGTGCTTGCACCTGAACATTCCTTTGTTGATAAAATAACAACAGCTGAACAGCGTGCTGCGGTTGATGCCTATTTAGACAAAGTTAAGACGAAAAGCGATTTGGAACGTACGGATCTTGCCAAAGAGAAAACAGGAGTATTTACTGGCGCCTATGCCATCAATCCTGCCAACGGTGAGAAAATGCCAATCTGGATTGCTGATTATGTGCTAGTAAGCTATGGAACCGGTGCAATCATGGCCGTTCCTGCACACGATGAACGAGACTATGAATTCGCAAAGGAATTTAACCTGCCGATTAAGGCTGTTGTCGCAGGTGGAGATATCGACAAAGAAGCCTTCACAGGAGACGGAGAACATATTAACTCTGATTTCTTAAATGGTTTGGATAAAACGGAAGGCATTCAAAAAATGATTGCTTGGTTAGAAGAAAAAGGGATCGGTACCAAAAAAGTAACTTTCCGTTTACGTGACTGGTTATTTAGCCGTCAGCGTTATTGGGGTGAACCAATTCCGATTATCCATTGGGAAGATGGCACAATGACTGCAGTTCCTGAGGACCAGCTTCCATTGATGTTGCCAAAAACTACGGAGATTCGTCCTTCCGGAACAGGTGAATCACCACTTGCGGTCATTTCTGATTTTGTGAATGTCGTGGATCCTGAAACAGGTAAAAAGGGTCGCCGTGAAACGAATACCATGCCGCAATGGGCGGGCAGCTGCTGGTATTATTTACGTTATATTGATCCGAAAAATGATCGGGCACTTGCTTCACAGGAAAAATTAAATCATTGGCTTCCTGTTGATATCTACATTGGCGGTGCCGAACATGCGGTATTACATTTACTTTATGCTCGCTTCTGGCACAAGTTTTTGTACGATATCGGTGTAGTTCCAACCAAAGAACCATTCCAAAAGTTATTTAACCAAGGAATGATCCTAGGTGAAGGAAATGAAAAAATGAGTAAGTCCAAAGGGAATGTAGTAAACCCTGACGATATCGTTGGCAGCCATGGTGCTGATACCCTTCGCCTGTATGAAATGTTCATGGGACCGCTTGATGCATCGATTGCTTGGTCGACAAATGGGTTGGATGGTTCCCGCCGCTTCTTAGATCGTATCTGGCGCTTATTGGTTGAGGAAAACGGTGAACTAAATCCAAAGATTCAAGCAACTGATGAAGCCTCAACACTGGAAAAAGTGTATCATCAAACCGTGAAAAAAGTGACGGAGGATTATGAGGGCTTAAGATTTAATACGGCTATTTCACAAATGATGGTATTCATTAATGATGCCTATAAAGCAACGGTACTGCCAAAAGAGTACATTGAAGGATTCGTTAAAATGCTTGCCCCTATTTGCCCGCATATCGCTGAAGAGCTATGGGAAAAGTTAGGTCACAGTGGAACGATAGCTTACCAAACATGGCCTGCATTTGATGAGGCGAAACTAGTCGATGATGAAGTTGAAATTGTCATCCAAGTTAATGGTAAAGTAAAAACAAAGCTTATGGTTCCAACTGATGCAAGCAAAGAGTCACTAGAAGGAATCGCTATGGAAGATGCCCACATAAAGGAACAAATTGAAGGAAAAACAATTCGCAAGGTGATAACTGTTCCGGGAAAACTTGTTAATATTGTTGCAAATTAAAAGAACGGCCCCTCTCCGGGGCTGTTTTTCCTAAAGGGGATGGACTTGATGGAAGAAATTCAAACGATTACACCAGAAGAATTACAAAAAAAGCTTGAGGCAGGGGAAAAACTTGAGCTTGTGGATGTAAGGGAAGATGAAGAAGTAGTATTCGGGATGGTACCCGGGGCCAAGCATATTCGCATGGGGGACATTCCGGCTAATCTTGACTATTTTGATAAGGATAAAGAATATATCTTTATCTGCCGCTCAAGTGCCCGCAGTGGGAATGTCTGCTATTATCTGCAGGACCAAGGCTTTAAGGTCCGCAATATGGTTGGCGGCATGCTCGCATGGACAGGAGAAACGGAATACACAGAATAACCGATTCCACCATGGAATCGGTTTTTTTATGAAAATAAGCGCTTTTCTTTGTTAGTGAGTAATCCCTGCCTTAGGTCTATCTCTCATCAACATACCTCCTAAAAGGATAAGCGGCAGGATATTGACTCCCGCAAGCACAGCCGCTTGAATATCTGTACCAATCAATAAACCGTGTATCGTAACAAATATATATAGGACCGGATTCAATGCGTGTAATTTCCGCCATTTTTGATAGCCGATTTTTTTTCGTGCTTTGGATGTAACGATCGTCATAATTAAGAAATAAAGGGAAAGTGCGCCCAGCGCCATTGGCCAGGGCTTATAGTCCGTATTAAACGGTATGAGTACTTCTACCCATTGTAACGAGATATATGAATCGATTAGTAAAAATCCTACGTGGCCAAGGACAAGATAAAGGGTCCAATTAGACAGTGATTCATGCAAAAATAGGGAAGCAGTGACCTTTTGCTTTCGCTTTTTCTGAACTTGAGAGTATAGTCCTATGATGACAGACAAGTAAAGTAAAAGGTAAGCTACCAAACCTGTAGCACGGATCATATACCATTCAAACATTTCCAAGTTACTCTCCTCCTCTCCAAATATCTCCGTCTTTAGTAATTAACACAGCCTGGACACCTTTTCTATTTATCCACTCTTGACCAGCCTGTTTACCAAGTAAAAGAACGGTTTTTGCCCAAACGTCAGCTTCCAAAGCAGTTGGGGCTGTCACTGTTGCCGATACAATCTTACTTTTACTAGGGTTTCCTGTTCGAGTATCAATCAAATGATGCGTCCACTCCCCGTTCATCCGCCATGTTCTTTTCATGGTTGTGGACGTCGCAAGCGCACCATTTTGAACCTGAATCGAAGAAATCATCGTTGTTTCGGCAAATGGACTCTCGATCCCGATATTTAATGTTCGTGGCAATGTGCCGAAAATGCGGATATCACCACCCACGTTGATAAAGCCATAGCCCAACCTATCTAAAAGCAGTGCGGCACGATCAATTACCCAGCCCTTGGCCATTCCCCCAAGATCGATTTTTGATAATAGGGTTACGGACCGTTTACTTTCGTTTAGTATAAAAGGTAGCGAACTTATCGCAGCCATTGATGAAGGAGGAGTTACTGCTAACTCTTTCCCCTTTATCATTTCAATCGATTTTGAATAGCCGTGGTTTTCAAGCGACGATAGAATGCTAGGATTAAAAATACCTTCCGTTTCTTCAAAAAATCGAAGAGCGTCTGATAGTATTGAAAACATCTCACTGCTAACGATGACTTCTTTATCAACATGTTGATTTAATCGTGACAGTTCACTATCAGAACGAAAACGGCT
Organism: Neobacillus sp. BF23-41; assembly: GCF_041106275.1. Lineage (NCBI taxonomy): Bacteria > Bacillati > Bacillota > Bacilli > Caryophanales > Bacillaceae > Neobacillus > Neobacillus sp. BF23-41. The sequence goes on along the minus strand of NZ_JBGBPR010000006.1, from coordinate 162,761 downwards.
GCACGTATCCTCTATCAATTCAAATAGCTTGTAGATAGGCATTAAATCGTTAGCAAACAACTCTTGACTAATAGAGATTTGAACAATTGTACTCATTGAAGGAAACCGGTAGGTAAACATCAGGTTCCACCTGTAGTCGTGTCAAAGCCGCTTTGTTGTCCCATTCCAGGTCCGCCGCCATTTGAGAATTGATCCTGTTGATTACTGTTTCCATTGAATTGATCATTATTATTCGAGTACTGATCACTAGAATCAAAATTATTGTTAGAATCATCATTTTGATTGTATTGTGATGAGTTACCGCCATCAAAGGATTGATCAAAACCGCTGCCATGGTCAGTACGTTGTTGTGTATTAAAGCCATCCTGTGATTGCTGATTAGAATTATTTGAGGATTGCCCTTGAGTAAGTGCCACTTGGTTGCTCGCTTGATCGCCATTTGATAGACCAAGAAATGATACCATTCCAGCTACTAATGCTAAACTCCCAAAACTAACGCCCCAAGAGATTTTTTGTTTTTTATCCATTTTAATGCTCCTTTCTATAGGTGAAACTGTCTTTCTAAAAAGGAGTTTACAAGTTGAATCTTAAAATAACCTTAATTTTTCAGTCTGCTTATTTTTAAAATTCAGATAAGTTGTTAATAATGGTAGTAAAAAAGAGAGGGAGAGAGAAAAGTGATACAGGTTAAATTGTTTGATCGGGAGCATGAGAAGGATTTAGAAAAGGAAATGAATCGTTTTTTGAAAGGGCTGGATGAAACAAGCCTGCTGGATATTAAATATAATGTGGCAGCAATGCCGGAGGAAGAAGAAGAGGAGCAGATTTATTGTTTTTCCGCGATGATTATTTACAAGGCCTGACAAATAGTCAGACCTTTTTGTTTTTTGCAGACAGGGCTGCATTGGTACCTGCTAATCTTCCAGTTACAAGGGCAGAGGTAATATTATACCCTCCTGTATAACCGTGAACATCAAGGATTTCACCGCAAAAATATAAACCGTTCATTAATTTTGAGCCCATCGTTTGTGGCTCGATTTCTTTAACAGACACTCCACCGCCAGTGACAAAAGCTTTTTCAAGAGGCAAGGTGCCATTTACTTTTATCAGGAATTGCTTGCAGCTCTTTGAAAAACTACGAATTTTTTCATTGGAAATCGTGCCACCTTGCTCGGATGGGTCAATCCCATTATGTTCTAATAGAAATAGAAGATATCGTTCAGGGACTAGCCCTTTTAGCGTGTTTTTAATGCTTTTCTTAGGCTCACTTTTTACAAGCGCTAGAATTTCTTGAAAAACTTCCTCCTCTTTTTTGTCTGGTAAGGCATCAAGGCTCATGGTTACTTCTTTTAAATTCCACTTTTTCATAGCTTTGACTACGAACTGACTGCAGCGCAGCACGGCAGGTCCGCTGATTCCAAAATGGGTAAAAATCATATCCATTCGGTGCGAGATAATCGGCTTACCTTTCGGATTCAAAACACTTAGGTCAATGTCTCTTAGTGATAAACCTTGTAGGGCTTTATTTTTAATAAATGGTTCGCTAGAGGTGACAGGGACTTCAGTTGGAAATAAATCCGTAATCGTATGACCTGCTTTCTTCGCCCAGGCATACCCATCACCAGTTGAACCGGTATGTGGAACTGATTTTCCCCCAACGGCAATCACGATCGATTTAGCTGATAATTTTTGACCATCTTTCAACAAGACGGCAGAAACAGTTCCATTTTCATAGAAAAGGTCCTCTACAGGGCTATTTTTGAAAATCCTGACACGAAGCTTTTCTAACTGATTTAATAGGGCGTCAACGACAGATTGAGCCTTATTGGAAACGGGGAACATCCGCCCGTGATCCTCTTCCTTTAATTCGATACCTAATTTTTCAAAGAACTTAATAATATCTTCATTACTAAAGATTGAAAAGGCACTATATAAAAACTTACCGTTCCCCGGCAGGTGCTTGATGATTTCCTCGATTGGCAGGCGATTCGTCACATTACAGCGACCACCTCCGGAAATAGCTAACTTTCTGCCGAGCTTGTCTCCTTTATCAATTAAAAGTACTTTTGCGCCTTTTTCACCAGCTGCAATGGCCGCCATTAACCCTGAAGGGCCGCCGCCGATGACGATTACATCATAATCCATATTTACACCAACTTTATATTTATCCGTCACTCCATTATAAACATTTATCATCAAAATAAAACGACTGTGCCTATTTTTTCATAAATTTCATTTGGTTGTTAGTAGCGTCTGAGAGAAAGAAGTTGTAAACTACTAATAGTGTGCAAAAAAAGTCGAATTATTTGTGAAGAAGCGCACGTATTTCTTCGGGTAGGAAGGGATTCTATGCAGTCAAAGCTTTTAAGAGGAACATTTATTTTAACGTTTGGAACAATATTATCTAAGGTTATCGGATTAATTTATGTTATTCCGTTTTATCAAATTGTCGGGAAACACGGGACGCAGCTTTATTCATTTTCATATGTCCCATATACCATTTTTATCAGTATTGCAACGGCTGGTGTACCGTTGGCTGTTTCAAAATTCATTGCAAAATATAATGCACTTGAAGAGTATGCTGTTGGCCGAAAGCTGTTTAAATCGGGAATAGTGGTAATGTTGTTGACTGGGTTTGTGGCATTCTTAGTGATGTATTCCGCTGCACCTATGTTAGCTGAATTAAGTCATCCTGGTGAAGGACAACTGGCCAATGTTACGACGGTTATTCGGGCTGTTAGTTTTGCATTGATCGTTGTGCCTATTATGAGTTTAATCAGGGGTTACTTTCAGGGACATCAATCGATGGGACCATCGGCTGTTTCACAGGTCGTCGAACAAATCGTACGAATTATTTTTACACTTGCAGGAGCCTATGTTGTCCTGAAATTTTTACATGGCACTATTGTTTCGGCTGTTAGCGTTGCCACCTTTGCAGCATTTGTCGGTGCTATCGGAGGATTAGTTGTTTTATTTTGGTATTGGTATAAAAGAAAACCCTATTTGGACGAACTACTTGAACATGATAAAGGGACCAGCCATATTTCTCTAAAGGAAATCTATAAAGAAATTCTTTTATACGCAGCGCCCTTCGTTTTTGTCGGAATTGCAAATCCGTTATTTCAATTTATCGATCAAATTACCTTCAACCGGGCGATGTCCGCAATGGGCAATGCAAAGCAGATGGCTGATGCGGCCTTTGGTATATTAAATTTCGAGTCACATAAAATTGTCATCATTCCTGTATCACTTGCAACGGCCTTTTCCTTAACACTCATACCGAGTATTACAAAGGCATTTGTAGAGAATGATCAGAAAAACATGAACCGGCAATTAAACCAAACCTTTCAAGTTTTGCTCTATTTAACATTACCGGCTGCTATCGGGCTTTCGTTATTGGCCGAACCGGTTTACACAGCTTTTTATGAGCATGATAATCTTGGGACACAAGTATTAGGCGCCTATGCACCTGTTGCGATTCTTTTTTCCCTCTATTCTGTCACAGCAGCCATATTGCAGGGAATTAACGAACAGCGCTTTACCATCTTAAGCTTGCTTGTGGGTTTATTAATAAAATTTGCTCTAAACATTCCATTAATTAAAATGTTTGAAACTAGAGGGGCCGTTCTCGCCACAGCGCTTGGTTATACGGCAGCGATTGTCATTAATTTAATTGTGATTAAGACATTCTCCGGCTATCGTTTCCGGTTGGTATGGCGGAGGAGTTTATTGATTATCATCTTCGCAGGATTGATGTGGGCAGGAACAGAAATTGTTTATAAATTACTATTACTATTCCTTTCTCCTGCATCAAAGGGTCAATCCGTCCTGCTTATCGTGATAAGTGCCGGAATGGGCGCCGTCATCTATTTTTACTTAGGCCTGAAATCAGGATTAGTGAACCGTTTATTTGGTGACAGGGTCGATCGAATCAAGCAAAAACTAAGGTTAAGATTTTAAAAATCTTCTTAAAAAGGAGATGGGACAGTTGAGAATTGATAAAATGCTAGCTAATCTTGGCTTTGGCAGCCGGAAAGAAGTGAAGCAGCTTTTAAAAAGTAGTGCGGTCAAGGTTGATGATGTGGTAGTCAAGGATGCAAAACAGCATGTGGATACGTCCAAACAAACCGTGACTTTAAATGGTGAGGTTATTGAATACAAAGAATTTATCTATTTGATGATGAACAAGCCGCAAGGGGTATTATCAGCGACAGAAGATAGCACTACCGAAACGGTTATCGATTTATTAGAGCTCGAGGACCAGGTCTATGAACCGTTTCCTGTTGGCAGATTGGATAAGGACACAGAAGGTTTACTGCTGATCACCAATGACGGTCAGTTGGCACACAGATTACTTTCACCGAAAAAGCATGTTCCGAAAACGTATTTTGCTGTCATTGATGGTGAAGTAACGGAAAATGATGTCGTGGCCTTTGCTAATGGAGTAACCTTGGATGATGGCTACGAAACAAAGCCAGGTGAGTTGAAAATAATAAAATCCGGTATCCGTTCTGACATTGAGCTAACCATCACGGAAGGTAAATTTCATCAAGTGAAAAGAATGTTTGAAGCTGTTGGTAAAAGAGTGGTTTATCTTCAGCGGATTACAATGGGCCCCTTGCCGTTGGATGAGACACTGGAGTTAGGTGAATACCGGGAACTGACAGACGAAGAAGTAGAATTATTGCGAGGATATCAAGTGAAATAATCTTAAAATGGAAAAAGCAGCTAAAAAAATAGCTGCTTTTTCCTTTTAATAAATATTTCACTATGAAATAACGTTATTAAAGCGTAAATATGGAATTTTCTTGCCTTTAATAAGTTCAATCAGCGAATTTATGAATCCAATCAGCGAATTTCCTTGTTGAATCAGCGAATCCATATTCTGATATATGGTTGATTATTGATAGGCCTTCACATCTAACATTGTTTCTAAATCGACAATTTCAACATTTCTTTTTTGCAATTCTTCTATAAGGAGTGGTAAGGCTTTTTTGGTCTCACTCTTATCGGAATCGGAGTGCATTAAGATAATGTCACCGTTTCGAAGATTATCGATCACATTGCGAATGATATTTTTTGAATCCATTTGGGACCAATCAAGGGTATCAATCGACCAGAGGACAATGGAATAGCCCTCTTGTTTTGCAACCTCTGCCACCTGTACATTTGTATCTCCATATGGTGTACGAAGGATAGCCGGCTCCTTGCCAATAACTGATTTAATTGCTTTCCCAGCTTGATCAATTTCGAGTCTAGTAGCGTTTTTGCCTAATTTGGTTAATTCTACATGATTAAAGCTATGGCTTAAGACTAAGTTTCCATTTTTAAAGGCATCCTTTACAACATCAGGATGCTTATTAACCTTACTGCCAATAAAAAAGAAGTTTCCTTTTACATGGTGGTTTGCCAAAATCTCAATGATTGCCGGTGTGATTACTTCATCAGGTCCATCATCAAACGTTAGGGCCACCTGTTTTTTATCAGGGCCATTAATATAAACACTCTTTTGATTTTTAGCAAAGAGGACGATATCTTTCCGCCATTTTTGCATCGAAGCCCAAGCTGATTCTGATAACTGATTGGAGCTTCCTTTTATATCAAGGATGTATTCGCTATTTGATGCTGTGATGGTAGATCTTTTTGGGTTAAAAACAGAAATATGATCTATCACATTACTACTTTTCGGAAAAATCAACTTAAGCTGAATTTCCTGCTTCAATTCATAAACATAAATATTTTCATTATTATTGTCTCGTATTTCCTTAGGCTGCCCGAATGATCTGACCACCATCTTGTCTGTAATTTCTTTGAGGTCAGCATCATAGGAACGAACGTCGAAAATTTCTCCTGCCTTGTTATAGCCTAAAACGATGTTTTTATTGTCATAGGTGGCATAGGTGCCAGAACCTGCCTGATCAACCTTGTCGGGTTCACCCCATTCAGAGTTAACTTGTTGGATTGTGCGATCAAGCGCATTAAATGGACAATCCTTCACCATTCCTTTTTGAGCCAAATCCTTAATATTATCAAGCTTTTTTAAATAGGATTGGTTTATTTCCTTAGGCTGTAGGCCATTTTGCTTTTGCTGTACATTATTACTTGGATGCAGCTGTTCCGAATCACAAGCAGTTAATAGGGTAGACAAAGAGAAAATGACCGTCAAGATAGGTGTTAACAACTTCATTAGGGGTTTCACCTCCCATAATTTATTTGATCTATACTTGATTTAATAATAGCAAAGACATTCAATTTTGGGAAAATTCAACTCAATCGCATGAAAAAAAAGACAAGCAATCAGCTTGTCCTAGATTTAACGTTTATTTTCAATTAAGCCTGTAGGAAAGATTGTAACATCCAGTTATGTTTATTGAGTTTGCCGATTAGGCCTAAAAACATATCACTGGTTACCTCGTCATTGTTTTGTTCAGCAACTTCCATCCCAGCTTTTAATTCATCAATGATTAAGGAAAAGTCATGGACGATTGTCTGAACCATTTCTTCAGCAGTTAATGTTTCACTGGTTTCTTCAATGGTTGCAAGTTGAAGATATTCTTTAAGGGTAGAAATGGGACTGCCGCCAATGGTTAATAATTGCTCAGCAAACTCATCAATTGTCGTTGCTGCTTCCTCATATAATTCTTCGAATTTGGCATGTAAGGTAAAGAAGTGAGGACCTTTCACATACCAGTGAAATCGATGTAATTTAGTATATAGTATATTCCAGTTTGCAATTTGGTGGTTGATTACTTGTTCAACGGTCATTTTAGCATTCCTCCTAATTTCTTATCTGAATTAATTATATCATATATTATTTAAAAGTAAATATTAAATGATAATAATTATAATTAAGAAAGGGGAACATTTTATAAAAAATTAGTAACTAGGTAGAACTCTGGGTATCTTAATAATATTTACTTGCAAAGGATACCTTAATTTTAAGGGGGAACTGTCATGAGACTTACACACGAGCAGGCTATTGAGTTACACGGCTTTAATAACTTGACGAAATCGTTAAGCTTTAATATGTATGATATTTGTTTTACAAAAACGAGGGAAGAACGTGAAGCCTATCTGAAGTATATAGATGAACAATACAGTGCAGACAGGCTGCAAAAAATTTTAACCCATGTATCAGATATAATCGGTGCCCATGTGTTAAATGTGGCGAGTCAGGACTTTGAACCAGCCGGGGCGAGCGTGACTCTATTGGTATCTGAGGGTCCAGTTGCGAATGCGCCGTCTGAATCCTTCGAGGAATCTCCGGGACCGCTGCCGGAATCTGTGGTGATTCAGTTAGATAAGAGTCATATCACGGTTCATACATATCCGGAATTCCACCCTGATGAAGGAATAAGCACATTTCGGGCAGATATTGATGTTTCGACATGCGGGGAAATTTCGCCCCTTAAGGCCCTTCATTATTTAATCCGATCATTTGAAACAGATGTGATGACAATTGATTACCGGGTCCGCGGTTTTACAAGGGATAAGACAGGGCATAAGCTCTTTATTGACCATGAAATAAATTCGATTCAGAATTACATCCCTGATGATGTTGGCGAATTATTCGATATGATTGACGTTAATGTCTATCAAGAACATATTTTTCACACAAAATGCAAGCTGCGTGATTTCGACTTAAATAACTATTTGTTTGGATATACAAAAGATAAGCTTTCCCCTGATGAACATATTGAGATTACGGAGCGATTAAAGATTGAAATGGATGAAATCTTTTATGGGAAAAATATTATCCAATAGCAATGGAGCCCAAGGAAAAGTCATTAATTAAGGATCTACGTAACTGGAACAGAGTCATAATTATGAATAGGGTCACGTAGAAGGGGTCTACGTGCCCGAAACAGGAGTCTAACCAAGGATAGGGTCACGTAGAAGGTGTCTACGTGACTGGAACGAATGGTGATTGAGAAACCAGTCTTTCAAAGTCAAATTTTAATCATCTAACAGATGATGCAGCATTCTATTTTTATCATCAAAAAATTGTTTCATAATCCGATAATGATTCGTTTCCTCGAGTGTATTTTCAATAATTCCTTCTTCCGTAAATTCAAAGATTTTTGCATCAGGATAAGCCATAATGATTGGCGAATGGGTAGCAATAATAAATTGGGAGTTCTCTTTCACCAAATCATGAATCCTTGTCAGCATCGACATCTGCCGCAGTGGGGAGAGGGCTGCTTCTGGTTCATCTAAAATGTATATCCCATTACCGCCAAACCGATGAAGAAACGTGGCAAAGAAGGCCTCACCATGCGACTGTTCATGCAGGGAAACACCTCCGAATGATTCAATGACCCTTCTCCCGCCGCCTCCTTTATCCAGCTCCTCAATATTAGAAGCAACATTATAAAAACTTTCAGCGCGCAGAAAAAATCCATCCTTAGGTTTTTCGATACCCTTTATTACTTTGAGATAGTCTGCAAGGGGAGAATGTGAATCATAGGTTGAAAAATTAAAATTAAAGGACCCTCCCTCTGGATTAAAACCAACTGCTACAGCAATCGCTTCAAGCAAGGTGGATTTACCCATGCCGTTCTCCCCAATCAGGAAAGTAACATTCGGATGAAAAGCTAGTTCGTCTAAGCCTCGCAAACTGGGCAGGTTAAAGGGATATTTATTAAAAGAAGGAATTTCATCTCTTTTCAGATTAATTCTTCGTAAATATTGAGTATTTATCATATTTATTACCCCAATTTTTATTTTAATAAGGAAAGTTAGCAGATTGATTAATATTAAAAGATAGCATATTTTTACTGCTTATCCTATATATTGATTTGTAATAATTATGGGATGAAAGTATATTGAATGAAAATTACGGTGACTTTACTTAATGTGAAGTCACCGCTTTTCTTTTTAAAAAAGAAATGCTTGACGTGCAACCAAATGGTGTTATATAGTCTTGATGTGAAACCAAATGGTTTCGTAATGAAGAGATAATCGCAGCATAATTCGAGGAGGCAATTAAAATGGGAAATGAGTCACAGGCAACATTAGAAGATATAAAGTATACAGTCGTTTACAATGCTCCAATTGCTAAAGTATGGGATGCAGTAGCTACAGCAGAAGGTCTGGGTGCGTGGTTCATGCCTAATGACCTTCAACCAGTTGAGGGTCATGAATTTCACTTAAATGCAGCGCAATTTGGTATGTCGCCATGTAAGGTAACACATGTCGATCCGCCTAACAAACTTTCATTTAATTGGGGAAAAGATTGGACACTAACTTTTGAATTAAAAGAACTGGATGATAAAACAGAGTTAACTCTTATCCATGGTGGCTGGGACGCTAACAAAGTTACAGAATTCGGTGCTCCTCATACTCCGATCCGCGATAACATGAATCAGGGCTGGGCAGGTCTTGTGAAAAAATTGCAAGCATATGTTGAGGCATAAATGGCGGCTTCATCGGCAAAGCATGATGTTTTTCAAGCAATCGCTGATCCAACAAGGCGCAAGCTGTTAAAACTTCTTAGCAAGGAAGAGATGCCTGTCACGGCGATAAGTGAACACTTTCCGATAAGCCGAACCGCTGTGTCCAAGCATTTACGTGTATTAGCTGATGCCGGGCTGGTTAAGGAACGGAAAGCGGGCAGGGAAACAAGGTACAAGCTTGAGCCGGAGCCTTTAAACGAACTAAAGGATTGGCTCCAATATTTTGAGCTATTTTGGGAAAATAAGCTCTCAGCACTTCGGCTATTTGTTGAGCCAGATGTAAAGGAAATCAAACATCTCCATCCGGCAACTGAAAAGCCAGAAGACAAAAAAGATTAAAAAAGTGATACCCATGTAAATATTGGGTATCACTTTTTTAGTTTTTAATGAGAGGTCTCCACGGCAGTCTTGGAATGTTGCAGATGACTTGTCACCCATCCAATACCTCCCGCTATTACTAGGTAGAAAAGTAAGATTAGTATTTGCTGTTGTAGTTGGGCCCAATCCCCTAGGGAGATAACATCTTGGAAGCTCCGTAATGAATGGGCCATTGGTAAAACATTACCGATCTTGCTTAGGATAGGATTACTCAATTCACCCGGGAATGTTCCACCACATGTAGCTAATTGTAAAACCAATAGTGTGACAGCCATAAATTTCCCTGCAACGCCAAACAATGTCACTAACATAAGGATGACCGTCATGAAGGTTAAGGAGACAATGACACTGGATACAATAAACAAGGGAACACTTACCACATGTACTTTGAATCCGAAAAGGACTACCAAATCGACAAATAACACTTGTATTAATGCGATTGAGTACTTAAGTCCGAGTTTATTAATAAAATGCTCTGTTCCATTAACCTTAAGATCCTGTCTGCGCCCTAATGGAAGGATGTTAGCTGCCATTATTCCACCTACATAAAATGCTAAAGATAGAAAATAGGGGGTAATTCCAGTCCCATAATTCGGAACCTCAGATAAATCCGATTCTACTAATTTGACTGGTTCTGAGAACATCGAGGTTAATTGGTTATTATTATGGATACTAGACGTTTGCATAGCAGCATCATTTAATTTTGTGGCTAACTCGTCGGAACCAACGCTCAATTGATCCAAACCATCTACTAACTGCTTGGTGCCGTTATCTAATTTACTTCCACCGTTTGCTAAATCAACTATTCCATTATTTATAGAGGAAAAACCAATTTTCCATTGAACGAAACCATTGGAAAATTGTACGGTTCCCTCAGATAATTTGTTTGCCCCGGTGGCAGCATCAGCCATTTTATCGCCAAGCTTTGTCATACCATCTTGGACTTTTGTTTGTCCTTGAACTAATTTGTTTGCCCCTTGAGCAAGTTGGACTTGACCACTTCTCAATGAATCAGCTGCTTTTGATAGGCCGGTTGACATGGCAGCAATTTGTTGGAAGGTAGGATCATTTTTCATATCAGGGTGATTTTGTAAAAATAGTTCTACTGCTTTCGATAATTCATCTGTCGTATTTTTCACCCCTGCTTGACCTTGAGATAACCTTTCACTATTCAAAGCCAAAGATTGCATGCCTTCCGTTAATTGTTCCATCCCAACTTCTACACTTGCATGACCTTCAGAAAGCTTTTCCATGCCATTAGAAAGTGCTAGTGAGCCCTCTTTTAAACCGGCAAGCCCATGAGTCAATTTTTGTTGACCGTTTGAAAGCCGATGACTCCCATCCTCTAACTTTTTTGCACCATCATTTAAGCGGTCGACACCATCTGACAGCTGGATCATTCCATTCTTAGCATCGATTGTTCCTTGATTAATTTTTGACGCACCATCGCCGGCATCACGTAAGCCGTCTGCTAATTCAACAAACTTTGAAAATACGCCATCTGCGTAGGATTTCGTGATGCTAGCTGCTATTTTTGTCTTCATTTCTTCCGTTGCGGTCGTACTAATTTGTGAGGCAACAAAGTTTTTTCCTGGATTTATTTTAAAATTTAGTTTTGCCTGCTCGGGATGTTCATCCATTAATGTACTAACTTTTTGTGAAAAATCTTTTGGAATCGTCAACACCATATAATATTTCCCGTCTTTCAATCCTTGGTTTGCGGTCTTTGCAGAGAGGAAATAGAATTTGAGATCCTTGTTTTCTTTTAAGTTTTTGACAAATTCCTGACCTGCCTCAATCGACTTGTTATCCATCATCGATCCATGATCTAGATTGACGACAGCGACAGGAAGTTGATCTAACCGTCCATAGGGATTCCAGTAACCAGCAAGAAAGAAACCAGAATAAATTAACGGAACGATTAATAGGAACACTAAGGCGATCCTTCCGTGCTTATGATGCCACATCATCTTTAAATCCCTAAATACTAAGTGAATTCCTTTCATAATGACCCCTTTACATTTAAGTTTTTTACATAACCACAATGATAAATACTTTTACGTATATTGTATAATATATAATTAGTTATCATTTAGTAGCTTTCAAGCTATTGATAAGGGGGCATAATTGATGGAGTTTTTACAATTACAGTATTTTCAAACAGTTGCCAGACTTGAGCATATGACCAAAGCCGCAGAAGAACTTCAAATTGCCCAACCCTCTTTAAGTAAAACCATAGCACGATTAGAGGAAGATTTGGGTGTTCCATTATTTGATCGGAAAAATCGACAGCTCCGGTTAAACGACTACGGGAAACTGTTTTTAGATCGAGTGAATCGGATATTTTTAGAATTAAATGAAGGGAAAAGAGAAATTGCTGAAAGAGCTCATCAAAAGCAAACACAAATTACTTTAGCGGTCAGTATTCCAAGGGTCCTTCCTGAGTTATTGAGTTCTTTTTTAAAGCTTTTTCCCGAAATTAAATTTCAACAAGTCCTAGAGTCAACCTCCTCAATGAAAAGCCGGCTGGAAAAGGCGGAGATTGATTTTGGTATTTCATCCGTGCCTATTGAGGGGACGGATATCGTCTGGGAACCGCTAATGACTGAAGAAATCTACTTAATTGTTCCCCCAGAACATCGTTTATCGAGGAGAGAAGAAATATTTCTTAATGAAGTAAAGGACGAGCCTATTATCGGTATGAATACTGGTTTCGGATTTAGAAACTTAACAGATGAATTTTGTCGTAAGGCAGGATTTGTTCCAAACATTGCTTTTGAAGGAGATGAGCCGGGGGTGATAGGGGATTTAGTTAAACAAGGTTTAGGGATTGCTTTTATTCCAGAAATTTCGTGGCTCCATCATACGAATCCCTTTCCGAACAAACTGAGAATCATTGAACCAAAATGCCAAAGGACCATTGGGTTAGGCTGGTCAAAGAGGCGATATTTATCTGAGGCGGGACAAGAATTTCGTCAGTATGTGATCGAGTACTTTTCAAAGCTTTCTCTTGAAAAAGCAAAAAAGGCCAGCAAGTGAATTGATGGCCTTTTCTGTATTATTTTTTAAGCGATGATTTCATTCGTACCATTTCGTCTAACAATAAAAGAGAGAATGATTAGAAAGCCAATCGTTACCAAGCTAACGGTTGTACCAATTAGATTATTTGGATTAAACACAAATCCAATAAAGATAATACTTAAAGATACAATGGCGAAGATGGTCGTATATGGAAACCATTTTACGTTAAATGCCGGTTGACTTTTGTAAAGTGGTCTTAGTTTTAACTGAGCTGCACAAATACTAATCCAGAGTAGCATGACCGTAAACCCTGGAATGGTCATGAGATAGCCGATTACCTGACTAGGTGTTAGATAGGCTAGGTAAACACCTGCTAGTATACATATACTTGTAAGCATTATTCCTGTTAATGGAATTCCCTTTGCAGAGAGTTTTGCTAACCCCCTATGTGCAACGCCACTTTGTGCCATGGAAAACAGTGTTCTGGATGTCGCATAAATACCTGAATTTGCAGCGGAAAGTACGGCTGTCAGCAGGACAAAATTCATAATATGTGCTGCTCCGGGCAACCCTGTTGTACTGAAGACCTGAACGAAAGGACTGTCTGCACCTGTAACCTTGTCCCAAGGCATGAGTCCACAAATGATTAGAATTGGTAATATATAAAAAATAATGACGCGCCAAACTGCCCCTTTAATAATCTTTGGCAATACTCGCTCAGCATCTTTTGTCTCGGTAACAGCGACCCCAATTAACTCCGCACCACCATACGAAAACATGACCACTAAAAAGGCGCTTAATGTTCCACCAATTCCATGCGGGAAAAATCCGCCATGTCCTGTGTAGTTAGCGAGCGGATCCTGGATCGAGCTTGGAATAATTCCTAATAGGAGTGAAAAGCCTAAAATGATAAACGCTATCAGCGCTATGATTTTAATTCCAGCAAACCAAAATTCAAGTTCCCCATAATTTTTTACTTGTGTTAAATTAATTCCTACGATTATAACTGCGCAAAGGAAACTTAACACCCATAATGGTATTGTAGGAAACCAAAATTGTAGGAAACTTCCCGCTGCTAATAATTCAACAACCGTAACAAGAATCCAGTTGATCCAGTAAAGCCATCCCACGATATATGAAACCTGGAATCCAAATGCTTTGTTTACTAAATGCTGTACATTTAAATTTGGAAAAGCAATCGCCATTTCCCCTAAGGCCGCCATTATGATAAATAGTAAAAGGCCGCCAATTAAATAGGCAATTACAACACTTGGTCCTGCAATCGCCAAGGTGTCGGAACTCCCTTTAAAAATCCCCGTACCAATCATACCAGCTAATGCTATAAACTGGACATGCCTCGGTAATAATCCTTTTTGTAAGTTCTGATGATTATTTTTCATGTTATTCCTACCCACTTATCTTTTTTGCTTAGACGCTTTTAAGCGCTAAAGTATTTTTTGATATTAATATACTACCATACTATTGAAAACTGTCAATTAGTGTCGAAAATTTTTCAGTGTATCCATATTTCTGTTTCTGGAAAAGCTTAGCCCATCCCATCCCATGATAATCTTGCTAAAGGGTTAAAATATTATCCATAAGAATTTTTTTTGGTTGAAGGAAACTTTGTTTGGAATGGCGAATATAATTAATTAAGGCAGGAGATGATTAATATGTTCGTAACCCCTCGATTGCAACGGAGGATTTTCATTTATTCATATGTATTTAGAAAACTAGGGATCCTAAGTGAACAGGAATATCAAAAAATCACGAACCAAGTACATGAGCACCATTGATTTTAGACAAACAAAAAGCACGCGAGATGGGCTCGCGTGCTTTTTTATGAAATTATGCTCATTTATTTTCTTATTAAGAAGAAATTTTTACTCTCTTTTGTGTTGTCGTCCATTTTCCGCGGCTTGGGCTAATTACCAAGTCATTATAGGCTAAGACATTTAAATCTCGTTGAATGGTGCGAGGAGTGATACCAAATTCCTCTACAAGTTCTTGCGTAGAAACAGTGCCGTTATTGCGGATAAACATGTAGATACATTTGATGCGGTTTAACATCCGGTTAGTTGAAGGTTTCAAAGAACCACTCCCTATCCTTTTTTCAAACCCATGGCAATACCCTGCTACCGACAGCCTATTTGAAGATTCCTCTTCAAGAATATGTAGTTTTCTTTTCCGCGCAGACATCTCCTTTTCATGGATGATTACTGTGGATACTTAGATGTCTTACATCTAACCTTATTGTAACCACAAAATCAGAAAATTTCCACCAATATACTTAAATTTACAAAATAAACATCTAATATTTACAAAAATCGTTCGGATTTTCGCCCTCCCTTACCATACTCTTACTATAGGTTATGGGCGATAATGTATGGATTATGACTAATTATTTGAATTTTTAGTTAAATTAGTTGATTTATTTTTTGCATAATAAAAAAACAACGTTTATTGAAGCAAAATTGATAAAATATTTACAATAATGATATTGTTATGGTGGAAGTGAATTCATCAACGATAGGAGGATTTACATCTGAGGAAGATTGATTGGTTGAGTGAAGTTGAAAAAAGAAAACAGTCCCTGATTACGGACACACAGGATTTATTTTGAATTGGCCATGAATGAATAAAAAATAAAAAGGGGATATGGGAGAATGAAATTTGCAATCTTGAATGGGGAAATTATTGAGCGTTCAGAAGCAAAGGTTGATGTGGAAGATCGCGGCTATCAATTTGGTGATGGTGTATACGAAGTTATCCGTGTCTACAACGGAAAAATGTTCACAGGAACGGAACACATGAATCGTTTTGTGAAAAGCTTGGATAGTATTGGGATTGTACTCCCGTATACTATGGAGCATTTAACGAAATTGTTAGAAGAGCTTGTTGCAAAAAATAATCTTCAGTTAGGGACCATTTATATGCAAATTACGAGAGGAGTCGCCCCTCGTAATCATGCGTTTCCGGCGGAAAATATAACTCCCAGCCTTGTAGCTTACACAAAGGAAGCGCTCAGACCTTTGGAAAGTTTGAAGAAGGGAGTAAAAACTATCGTAACAGAAGATATTCGTTGGCTGCGATGTGACATAAAAAGTTTGAATTTGCTAGGCAATCTATTAGCGAAACAAAAAGCGGCTGTTGAAGGTTGCTTTGAGGCGATCCAACATCGCAGCAGCAATGTTACCGAAGGAAGTTCGTCGAATATCTATATTGTCAAAAATGGTGTTGTTATCACGCATCCGTCGGATAACTTAATTTTAAAAGGAATTACAAAGGATGTAATATTGCAGATTTGTACTAGTAATAATATTGTGGTGGAAGAACGAATATTTACACTTGATGAATTGGCCTCTGCCGATGAAGTGTTCCTATCAAGTACTACTTCAGAGGTAATGCCGATTATTGAAGTGGATGGGAAAGAAGTTGCTGAGGGTATACCAGGACCTGTTACACGAAGGCTGCAAGAAGCATTTGAGCAAGAAATTGAAAAACAATGCGGGGCACTTAAAGATAAAACCCTTAATTAATTAAAAAAGACGTGAACACAAGTAAAGTGTCCACGTCTTTTTTAATTACTATTGAAATAGATCACTGGATAAATATCGTTCCCCCGTATCACAAGCAATACAAACGACCACATCATCTGGAGTTAAACGTTTGGCAACTTCCAATGCGGCGAAGCAAGCACCGCCAGAGGATGGTCCGACTAGAATTCCTTCTTCGACAGCCAACCGACGTGCGATATCATAGGCATCTTCATCATTGATTTGATGAATTTCATCATAGACATCTTGATTAAGAATAACTGGGATAAAACCTGGGCTTGTTCCAACCAGCTTGTGTTTACCTGGTTTTCCGCCGGATAAAACAGGTGAGCCTTTCGGTTCGACAACATGGACGGTTAAATTTTCATAATGCTCCTTTAATGTTTCCCCTGTGCCAGTGATGGTTCCTCCAGTTCCAGCTGTTGCGACAAAAGCTGCCAGCGGTTTACCGATTTCCTTCATCGCTTTGATAATTTCAACAGCAGTAGTGAATCGGTGCGCATCTGAATTTGCGGGATTTTCAAATTGCATGGGGACAAAACTATTTGGAATCTCACTTGCTAATTCAAGTGCTTTTTGGATAGCTCCGGGCATTTTTTCAGCCCCAGGTGTAAGAACAACCTCAGCCCCGTATGCCCTTAGGATGCTGATTCGTTCTTGTGTCATCGTATCGGGCATCACGATAATCGATTTATAGCCGCGAGCAGCAGCATTCATGGCAAGGCCAATCCCTGTATTTCCACTGGTCGGCTCAATAATCGTTGAACCTGCTATTAATTTTCCAGCCTTTTCTGCTTCGATAATCATATTAAAAGCTGCCCGGTCTTTAACGCTCTTGCTGGGATTAAAGTACTCCAGTTTTAAATAAACCGAGGCCCCGTCCTTTGGTGCTAAGCGATTTAGTTTCACTAATGGTGTATCTCCGATTAATTCAGCGATATTGTTGACTACTTTCATAGGGACCTTCCTTTCAATACCTTGTAGTAAGTTCTTAATTTATAGTTTCCTATCTAATAATAAATAAATTTATGCTCTATGTAAAAAATATCGGGTAATTGTCTGTTTGCTAATAGATACATTTAGGACAAAATAGACTAAAATTAACTAAAGAAAGGAAGATAACAATGGAACATCGATCCCATTTTTTCTTTGCCGTAAGAATACCAGAACAAACAAAATTTACGATGCAAGAACATATGGAAAAAATAAAGGAACGAATACCATTTAGCCGCTGGGTTCATTATCAAGATTTGCATATAACCCTAGCATTTCTAGGCAGTGCTCCACCTGATAAACTTACACTTGCAGAAAATAATGTTAAGGATGCCCTTAAAGATGAGAAGGCATTCACCCTGAAAATCAACAAACTTGGATTTTTCGGAAGTGCTGATTCTCCTCGTGTTTTTTGGGCCGATACCGAGGAAAGCAAACATTTACAAACGATCAGAAAAAAGGTGTTTTCTGCTTGTGAGAATGCAGGGTTTCAACTTGAAACCAGACCCTTTCGACCTCATATAACACTTGCTAGAAAGTGGGGCGGAGTCTATCCTTTCCAAAAGGAAATGCTTGATTTATGGGAAGAACTTCAGCCTAACCCTCTTTCATTTGAAGCAAGTGAAGTAGTATTATATCGGACAAACCTTAACAAAATACCCAAGTATGAAGCCCTAAAAATATATCCTTTAAATTACACAAAAACATAAAATTAAAATAAAGGTTGGTAATATGAAACAAATTTACTTTATTATTAATCCAAAAGCTGGAAATGGCCACTGCTTTAAGATTTGGGAACGGGTGGAACAGCAACTCAAAGGTGAACAGGTGTCCTACCTTGCATTCTTTACCGAATATCCAGGCCATGCCAATATCCTTGCCAGCCAAATTGCGTTAAAGAACCCTGAGCAAAAGATGATCATCGCTGTTGGCGGAGATGGAACGATGCATGAAGTGGTAAATGGAGCAGTGAAGGATAATAATATTACACTGGGATTTATCGCTGGTGGGTCTGGAAATGATTTTTCCAGAGGTTTTCAAATTCCTGTCGACCCCGTGGAAGCAATAGCAGTGATTCTCCGCCTCGCGAAACATAAGGGTCTGCCTATTGATATTGGGAAAATTACCATGGATGATTCGAATCAGCAATATTTTATTAACAATATGGGTGCTGGGTTTGATGCAATCATTTCTTATGAAGTTAATCAATCCCGGATGAAGGCTTTACTCAATAAACTTTCGTTGGGCAGGTTGGTTTATGTTTATTTTCTATTAAAAAAATTATTTACTTATAAAACCTCAACAATTGATTTATCAATTGACGGAGAAAAGCATATATTTGAACAAACATGGTTTGTAACGGTTTCCAATCAACCATATTATGGCGGTGGAATGAAAATTGCCCCTGTGGCCGAGCCTGATGATGGACTTTTTGATATAACCGTTGTTCAACGATTATCAAGGTGGAAGCTGTTACTCGTTTTTATCAGTGTGTTTTGGGGGAAGCACATCCATTTTAAAGAAGTGAAAACTTATAAAGGAAAGGATGTTTCTATCCAATCCCCTTCAACCCTTTTTGTTCACGCAGATGGGGAGCATATTGGATTTACTCCTTTGAATATACATCTTCAAGCAAGAGCTTTGGAAGTGTTGTCGAGAATAAAACGTCCGGAAGAAGTGGAGTTGAAAGAGAGGGACTCGAATGATTGCTACTGACCGAAATTTCTTTGCCTATCTAGATGAGATGAAGATCATTACGATTCTTCTACCACTTTCCTATCATCACGGTTTGTCATCCACTTTCTTGATTTCTAGTGATTTTCAAGAACATCCCTTGAAAATCATCGAGAAAAGACAAATAGATAATAATATGAAATATATTTGTGAATTTTCAAAAGATTATTCCTTTGAAAAACAATATGTGATTATTGATGAACATGGCGGGAAAACAGACCTGCATATTGGTGCAGTGATTCGAACGGACGCCTTTGACGAGAAATTCTATTATGACGGTAATGACCTTGGTGTTACCTTTCATGCTGGCCAAACCTGTTTTAAGCTATGGGCCCCAACCGCCACACAAGTTAAATTAAAGTTACGTCCTGCTAATAGCAGTTTTTCAGAAATTGTAAAAATGAAACGAGAGGATCGCGGCATATGGTCTGTTACTGTCAACCGTGAATTAGAATTCTATCAATATAGTTTCCTCATCCTAGTTAATCAAGAATGGCGAGAGGCTACAGATCCTTATGCTAAGGCTGTGTCGGTCAATGGCGAGTTTGGAGTGATTGTGAGGCTTGAGAAAACACATAGGCCGCGTCCTAACTTACCCGCTATTGAAAATGCCGTAGATGCAATTATTTATGAAACACATATCAGAGACTTAACGATTCACCCTAAAAGTGGTGTAAAGAATAAAGGACTTTATCTAGGTGCGGGCGAGCTAAATACAAAAGGGATAGACGATGAACCTACAGGATTATCTTATATAAAAGACCTTGGTATTACCCATATAGAATTCCTCCCCTTCCATGATTTTGCTGGCGTCGATGAACTGCAACCAAATAATGAATATAATTGGGGATATAATCCTCTCCATTTCAATGCTCCCGAAGGAAGCTATTCAACGAATCCTGCCGATCCATATTCAAGAATCATGGAGTTAAAACAGTTAATTGATCAAGTTCATAGTCTTGGACTACGAGTGATTATGGATGTGGTTTATAATCATGTTTACATCCGTGAGAATTCCTCCTTTGAAAAGGTGGTCCCGGGTTATTATTTCCGTCATAACGAAATTGGACTCCCCTCCAACGGTACTGGGGTTGGGAATGACATTGCATCAGAACGAAAAATGGTCAGAAAATATATTGTTGATTCGATTCGTTATTGGCTGGAGGAATATCATATCGATGGTTTTCGCTTTGATTTGATGGGGATATTGGATGTAGAGACCATGAACGAGGTAAGGAAAGTGTGCGACAGCCTGTCAGAAGGAACAATCATCATCGGTGAAGGCTGGAGTCTCAACACACCTCTTCCAGTTGAGCAGAAAGCAACAATAGCAAATCAGGCAAAAATGCCACAAATAGCTCAATTCAATGATAAATATCGTGATTGTATAAAAGGTAGTTCATTTAACTTGTTTGATAAAGGCTTTGCCTTAGGAAATGAGCACTATGTTGAGGCCGCTAATGAGGTTATAACGGGCAGTATCGGTTTTACGAAACAGGGGTTGGCCCTTTTTAATGAACCTTTTCAATCTGTGAACTATGTGGAGTGCCATGATAATCATACAATGTGGGATAAACTTATTGCCTGTCTCCCCGATGCAGAGGATTCGTTACGAATGAAATATCATCGTCTCGCAACGAGTATTGTCTTATTATCACAAGGAATTCCATTTCTCCACAGCGGCCAAGAGTTTTTTCGAACAAAAAAGGGTGATGGAAATAGTTATCGTTCTCCTGATCCAATCAATCAACTGGATTGGGATAGAAAGATTATATATAAAGAAAACGTAAAATATATTAAAGGACTTATTCAAATCCGTAAATCTCTTTCTTTTTTCCGAATGAGAACTTCTGCTGAAATCCGTGCAAATATACGCCAATTACCATTAGCAGCACCGATGTTGGGGTATTTGTTTAATAGGGAAAATGATGTAATCTTATTAATTAATCCTTCGTCAAAGAAGCAAGCGATTTCGATACCAGAAGGGGACTGGGCTGTTTTAGCTGACCATGAACAAGCTGAAATTTCCTCCAAAAAGATTTTGCATGGTGGCGAAGTTTTGATAGAGCCAGTTTCCATAAATGTTTTGCTGAAAAAATAGTTTCTTCAGATTTACTTGACGAAAAAAGGTATTCCGAGATAAAATTTATTAAGATGGCTATTGTGTGCAATGGTTTCAATAGCTTTTTTTTATTTCTTAAAAATAAAAAGCTGTTAATGAAACTGTGGTAATATAGGACCTTCCGGCAGCGCAGGTTTTACCTCTTAGAAATAAGGGGAATGAGCCCATTAGAACGGCATAAATTGAAGGTGAGCAATTTTGGATCATATACTAGGACAAGAATGGGAAATTACCCCTGCTGGAGGCAAAACAGGTGAAGCCTTTTATGCGAAACATAAAGACCAAAGGCTTTTTTTAAAGCGGAATTCTTCTCCGTTCCTTGCTGTACTCTCAGCAGAAGGCATCGTCCCAAAGCTTGTTTGGACAAAACGGTTGGAAAGTGGAGACGTCATAACTGCACAGCAGTGGCTTCCCGGCAGAGAGTTAAAGCCGTCTGAAATGAACCAAGAACTCGTGGCGAGACTGCTTAAGAAAATTCATTGCTCCGAGCCAATGCTAGGAATGTTAAGTCGATTAGAGAGCTCTCCAATGCATCCTGAACCGTTATTGCAAAGAGTTGCAAACGAGTTAGATGAAGAGGTACTCCTAATGCCTGAATCGCAAAAAGCAATGAACTTTTTAAAAAAAGAAGCTTTAAATGTTTATTGCGATGAAAAGGTGGTTTGTCATGGTGATGTCAACCATAACAATTGGCTGCTTGCAGAAGACAACCAGTTGTACTTGATTGATTGGGACGGGGCAATGATTGCCGACCCCGCCATTGACTTAGGGCTGCTCCTTTATTGGTATATTCCAGAAGAAAATTGGCAGGATTGGCTTAAGCTTTACGGAAAAAAGCTGACAGACAACCTAAGACTGCGCATGAAATGGTATGTGACCATTCAAACGCTTTCTTCTATCCAATGGTATAAAAATAAAAATCGCTTGGAAGAAATGAACAAATGGATAAAGTTCTTAGATGGAATTCTCTAGTTAAGAAAACTGACCAATATCGCTAACCCAATTGGATAAATTTTCTTGGTTTGATAAGATGTGTTGATCTAAATCTGCTGTGCCAACCCCATGTTGGCTGTACTGATATACTTCCTGTAAGATATTTTTAACATTTTGATCAACCTGTGTATTAACCATTAGGGATTTCACTAAGCGTTCCAGTTGTTCACATTCTGAAACGGACCCGCAGCAATCTGTTTGATGATTGTTTAATATATCTTTTAATAATGTAACTTGGTCACCATGACTTAATGGCATGAATGTACACCCTCTCAAGTGTTATTTAAAAAAAAGAACTCACACTGTTAGGTTGTGAATTCTTTTTTTGTTTATGCATCATCTTATTTCCATATAGTTAAACTTGTAAGGACAAATGGTGCATGATATGTAGTAAACAATATTATTTTTTTAGGAGTGTCATAAATGAGAGTCAGACATAAACCTTGGGCAAAGGAAAAAATAGAGCAGCATCCCCAATATATAGTTGCCAATCCAGAACAATATAAAGGAAAATGGCATGAAGTATTTGAAAACGATCATCCACTTCATATTGAAGTGGGTACAGGAAAAGGTCAATTTATTACGGAAATGGCGAAAGCAAATCCGGGGATTAATTATATTGGGATTGAAATATACGACAGTGTCATCATTACAGCTTTGGACCGCTTAATTGAAGCCGATTTACCGAACCTCAGGCTTCTTAACGTAGATGCAAATGATTTAGCAAAATACTTTACAAAGAATGATGTGGACCAAGTCTATTTAAACTTTTCTGACCCATGGCCAAAATATCGTCATAGAAAAAGAAGATTAACATATAAGGATTTCTTGAAGCTTTATGAGGATATTATGGTTAATGGTGGAGAAATCCATTTCAAAACCGACAACCAAGGGTTATTTGAAAATTCTTTAATGAGCTTTTCGGAGTACGGTTTATTATTAAAGTACATTAGTCTAGATCTTCATAAAAGTGATTATGAAGGTAACATCATGACAGAGTATGAAGAGAAATTTTCAGAAAAAGGAAGTCGCATTTATCGTTGTGAAGTAAAGTATCAAAACTAAATTTTAGGGACAGTTCAATTTTGAACTGTCCTTTTTCGTTTCTCTAAATAGTTAGTCAATGTTAATATATAGAAAAAGGCACAAAGGGGGATGGAAAGTTGGAAACATTAAAAATAGGCGGCGTAACATTGACTTGGTTATCTGGAGGGGTAACCAATTTAGACGGTGGTGCCATGTTTGGGGTTGTTCCAAAAGAGTTATGGTCTAAGAAATATCCACCCAATGTGAAAAATCAAATTGAATTGCCAACAGATCCCATGTTACTTCAAATGGATGGAAAGAATTTCTTAGTAGAAACCGGTATCGGAAAAGGAAAGTTAACGGAAAAGCAATTAAGAAATTTTGGAGTCACCAAGGAATCGGAGCTTGATGAATCATTAATAAAATTAGGGTTAAAAGCAGAGGAGATCGATTACATCCTGATGACCCATATGCATTTTGACCATGCAGGCGGCCTAACCAAGTTTGAAAATGAACAATATGTTTCTGCATTTCCCAATGCACAAATTATTACCTCACAAGTAGAATGGGACGAAATGCGTAACCCCAACATTCGTTCGAAAAATACATACTGGACAGAAAACTGGGAAGCCATTGAATCACAGGTGGTTCCTTTCAAGGAAAACTGGAATTTAGGGGCGATTACAATGGTCCATACGGGCGGGCATAGTGATGGACATTCCATCCTTATCGTAGAGGACGAGGGAGAAATGTTAATTCATATGGCAGATCTGATGGCAACACATGCCCACCAACCGGTATTATGGGTAATGGCCTATGATGATTACCCTATGACCTCAATAACGGCAAAGGAAAAATGGTTGCCATACGGCTTTAAAAAAAATGCATGGTACAGCTTTTATCATGATGCCTATTACCGGGCAGTGAAATGGGACGCTGACGGAAAGCAAATAGTGGAGAGCATAAAAAGGGAAAGTTAAAAGAAAAATAGCCGTATCCCTTTTAAGGAACGGCTATTTTGACTAAGAAACACTAGATAAATTACGCACGTCCAAAAGTGTCCCTGTTTGGGCATCAGCAATGAATTCAAATTGTTCGTTTGTGCCATTGTTGTTTTTAGAAATACCACCTTTGTAAACACGATAATTGATTTGCTGCTTTTCATACGGCTCTGCTTCCATATGTATCCATGACCCGCTAATCGGCCCATTCTGATTAAATTGTTTTTTGACTTGTTCTAATACTTTTTCAGGTGAAACATTGGTCTTACAGTTAATCATTTCTTTAGCAGCAAATCCACCGATAATACCAACTGCTGCACCGAGGAAAAACGACTTCCAATTCATAACAGGACCTCCAAAAAAATAAATTTGGAAAAGATTACTATCAAGAATTCTCTTCTTTAGTATATCGTATTTGCCATGTGGAACATAATATGACAAATATTAAATTCAATTGTTGGAAAGAGAAATCGAAGTTCTGTAATATAAAAATATCTACATAAACTACCAAAGAAATCCAAAGGAGCCTCAAAAAAAATGAATGAACAAACCTTAAAGCTTTTTCAAACGTTAACAGAGCTTCCAGGTGCCTCTGGAAATGAACACTTAGTAAGAAAATTCATGAGAGAACAACTGTCACAATACTCAGATGAAATTGTTCAAGACAATCTTGGCAGCATCTTTGGTGTGAAAAGAGGTACGGAGACTGGTCCAACCGTAATGGTAGCCGGTCATATGGATGAAGTGGGCTTCATGGTGACTGCTATAACGGATAATGGAATGCTTCGTTTTCAGCCGCTTGGCGGATGGTGGAGTCAGGTTATTCTTGCCCAGCGGGTTCAAGTAATGACAAATAATGGTCCGGTGATTGGTGTCGTTGGTTCCATTCCACCACATCTATTAGACGATGCAAAACGCAACAAACCAATGGAAATTAAAAACATGCTGATTGATATCGGCGCAGATGATCGTGAAGATGCAAAACGAATTGGGATTAAGCCAGGTCAGGCGATTTTGCCTATTTGTCCATTTACTCCAATGGCTAATCCGAAAAAAATATTAGCTAAAGCATGGGATAATCGCTACGGCTGTGGTTTAGCGATTGAATTGCTTCAAGAACTTAAAGATGAAACCTTGCCAAATACTCTCTATTCAGGTGCAACGGTGCAAGAAGAAGTAGGCTTACGTGGTGCCCAAACTGCCGCTAATATGATTAAACCTGACCTCTTTTTTGCACTGGATGCAAGTCCTGCCAACGATATGACAGGAGATAAACAAGAGTTTGGCCAATTAGGCAAAGGGGCCTTGCTCCGGATCCTTGACCGGTCAATGGTTACTCATCGCGGGATGAGAGAGTTTGTACTAGATACAGCGGAAACACATAATATCCGTTACCAATATTTTGTTTCACAGGGTGGAACAGATGCAGGTCGTGTCCATCAATCGAATGAGGGCGTTCCAAGTGCTGTCGTTGGTATTTGTTCTCGGTATATTCATACGCATGCTTCCATTGTTCATGTTGATGATTATGCAGCGGCTAAAGAGTTAATTGTTAAACTAGTCAAGGCTTGTGACCAAACAACGGTCGATTCCATTAAAGCCAACAGCTAATTTTAATGGGGGGCATTTTACAATATGCCTCCTTTTACTATGTCTAAAGGAGTTACTATAATGAAAATTATCATTGGATCAAAGAACCCAGCTAAAATTACTGCAGTAAAAAACTGTTTTTCTCATGAAGATGAGTTTGTTTCCTTAGATATCCCATCGGGTGTCAGCGAGCAGCCTTTTTCCGACGAAGAAACGATAAGAGGAGCCATTAATCGAGCGGCAACTGCCTTAAAGCAGGGAAATGGAGATATTGGGATTGGACTTGAGGGAGGCGTCCAGGAAACGAGTTACGGTTTGCTTATTTGTAACTGGGGGGCTCTTGTATCAATTGGGAGGGAGCCGATTATTGCAGGTGGAGCAAGACTCCCTCTGCCTGAAGAAATAGCCATTCGATTAAGGGCAGGTGAAGAACTCGGACCGGTTATGGAAGATTATGCGAAAAAGGAAAATGTAAGGAAACAAGAAGGAGCAGTCGGGATTTTTACAAATGGAATGGTCAATCGTTCTGAAATGTTTACTCATGTTATGAACCTTTTAGTGGGACAATATCAAAGGAGCAAATAATTGGACTGAAATGCAGCAGGGCTGATATGATTTGTGAAGATGTTACGAAAAAGGTCATATATTCAAATGGAGGCGTTGAATTTGAAGAATTTAGAATCAGTTGAGCAATTTGAACAGCTGCGCGATCATGGGAAAACGATCTTCATGTTTTCTGCAGGCTGGTGCCCCGATTGTCGCGTGATCGAGCCGGTTCTACCAGAAGTAGAATCCAAATTTAATGAGTATACATTCATTCATGTAGACCGTGATCAGTTTATTGAAATATGTCAGCAATTAGACGTCTTTGGGATCCCGAGCTTTATTGCCTTTGAAAATGGGAAAGAGCTGGGTCGATTCGTAAGTAAGGACCGAAAAACGCAAGAAGAAATTGAAGGTTTTATTTCGGGTTTGAAATAAAAAAGTCCGAAACCCTCCATCACCTTTTGAGATGGAGGGTTTTTATTGTAAAATAAGCTGTGTAGCTCCTAAAATGGAGGGATTAAAAGGTGAAAATGGATAGCAGAAAAATGAAAAGTGAATTAGAACAGCGCTTGGCAAGAAAAGATCGTTTAATAACTTATGACCGTGAGAAAGACCAACTTCGATTTGAAAGTAAAGTGACCGGTAAAGGTATAACAGTAGCATTACCTGGGATTATTGCCAAATGGCATAGTGAAAAGGAAAAAGCCATTGATGAAGTCGTTTATTATATCGAAGAAGGCCTCCGTGCCATGGAAGACGACATTCAATTAACCAATCATGAGAAAAAAATCTTTCCCGTTATCCGCTCCACTTCTTTCCCATCAGAAGCAGAAGAGGGTGTGCCATTCTTAGTTGACGACCACACAGCGGAAACAAAAATTTATTATGCGTATGATCAAGGCAGTACGTATCGGCTAATTGACTCACGTATCATGGCTAAAGAGGGCTGGGAAGCTAAAAGGATTAAGGAAATTGCCTTATTTAATGTAAGATCCCTGTCGACTCCTTTAAAAGAAGACCAAGTGGCTGGCAATAGTTTTTACTTCCTCAATACCAATGATGGATACGATGCAAGCAGGATCTTAAATAAGGGATTCTTACATGAAATGGAGAAGCAATTTACTGGTACGATGGTACTTGCTGTTCCACATCAGGATGTATTAATGATCGCTGATATTCGTAATGACAGAGGCTATGATGTGCTAGCGCAAATGACGATGAGCTTTTTCGCAAACGGTCATGTACCAATCACTGCCCTTTCATTTTTATATGAAAATGGTGAATTAGAACCTATTTTTATTTTAGGGAAAAATAAATAATCAAAATAGAAAAAGGATCACATCAAGAAAGGTGATCCTTTTTCATTGCGCGATGTTAGTCTGCATGTATTTTGACTCATTTCAAAGAATTATGTCGAAAAAATATGAAAAACTGATAAAATAGAGTGATAGTGAAAGTTGAAAGTAGAAAGAGTGATAGTTTTGAGCTGGTTCCAAAACTTTTTTCAAAGATTAAAAAAAGAGGAAGATGATGAAGAATTTGACGGTTACATTTTACATAAACATGAAGGTCCGCCGTTACTAAACAAATATGAAAATCTAAAGGATTTGGATACAAAAATATCCTATCAATACCCAAAGGGAAGCAATCGTTCTTCTTATACACCCATTCCTAAGGTAACTCAGAAAGTGAAGGAAGAAACATTGCGTCAAAAACGAACAGAGCGGCTTCCGGAAAAAGGAAAAATGACGGAAAAGTCTGTGGTTCAAACAGTCAAAAAGGAAGTGCCTAAAAGCAAACAAGAGCCGCTGCCTAAAAAGAAGGGTCCCTTCCAACCGACAGAAATTCCTTCGCCTGTTTTTGGATTTAATCAGCGGCCTAAGAATACGGATATCATAGTCGAGCATGAATTAAGCCATTTCTTAAACGATGTTGTTGAAAATCGGTTTGATAGTTTAGTTGTTTCAAAAGAAACGATGACCGAAACGGAGAAAACTGTACCATTTGTAAACGATGAGGAACAGCTAGAGGTGGAAACAACTTGGTTAGAAATTAATCAAGAAGAACAAGTGGGCCTTATCGAAGAAAAGCCATCATCTGAACTGCTGGAACACACGATCGAAGAGATTGTTCCAATTCCAATGCCAGAAATTCAGATAGAATTGGTTGAAGTTGAAGAGGAAGTAACACAGGAAGAAGAAGCGACAGAGGAAGTAACACAGGAAGAAGAATCAA
This sequence comes from Neobacillus sp. BF23-41, assembly GCF_041106275.1. Classification (NCBI taxonomy): domain Bacteria; kingdom Bacillati; phylum Bacillota; class Bacilli; order Caryophanales; family Bacillaceae; genus Neobacillus; species Neobacillus sp. BF23-41. Next base: position 134,110 of record NZ_JBGBPR010000006.1, on the reverse strand, counting down.
CAGAAGAAGTAACACAAGAAGAAGATTCAATAGAGGAAGTAAAAGAATTAATTGCAGTTTCAACAGAATCCATCGAGGAAGCGGAAGTAGTTGAGGCTTTACCTGAACCGCCCGCGCCGAAGCGATCTAATTTGCCATTTAATGTGATGATGTTAAAACAAGATAAACAGAAATGGGAAGAGCGAAAACGAAAAAGAGCGCTCGAACAGCCGTCTGAGGTCCCAACTGAGAATAAGCAGGCAGAGAAGGTTAGTCAAGTAATTGACCTGTTCCCAATCAAGGAAAAAGAGAGTCTGCCACCTACGGATGATGACTATTATGCATTCCCAACAGATAGTTTACTAAACCCTCCTGTTACTGTGGTGAATGATACCAAATGGTTACTAGAGCAAGAGGAGATTTTAAACGAAACCTTACAAAACTTTAATGTAGGTGCAAGTGTTGTTAATGTGACACAAGGTCCTTCCGTCACCCGCTTTGAGGTCCAACCAGAGCCAGGTGTGAAAGTAAATAAAATAACTAACTTAAGTGATGATATCAAGTTAAGCCTTGCCGCAAGAGATATTCGGATTGAAGCTCCTATTCCCGGAAAACATACCATTGGGATCGAAGTTCCAAACCAAAAGTCGCGACCTGTATTCATTAACGAAATTATTCAAAGCAGCATCTTTAAAGAATCTACGTCACCATTAACAGCAGTACTTGGCCTTGATATTGCCGGAAAACCGATTGTAACTGACTTAAAGAAGATGCCCCACGGCTTGATCGCAGGAGCGACCGGGTCAGGAAAGAGCGTTTGTATTAACACGATTTTAGTTAGCTTGCTATTTAAGGCTAGCCCAGAAGATTTAAAGCTATTGCTGATTGATCCAAAAATGGTGGAACTTGCTCCATACAACCGTATTCCACATCTTGTTAGTCCAGTTATAACGGATGTAAAGGCGGCAACAGCTGCATTAAAATGGGCTGTAGAGGAGATGGAAAGACGTTACGAATTATTCGCCCATACTGGCGTTCGTGACATTAACCGCTTTAATGAATTGGCTATAAAACATAAACAGTATTCAGATAAACTTCCATTCATTGTTATTGTCATTGATGAGTTAGCCGATTTAATGATGATGTCACCAGCAGATGTGGAAGAAGCAATTTGCAGGATTGCTCAAAAGGCTAGAGCCTGCGGTATTCATCTCATCGTGGCAACACAAAGACCTTCGGTGGATGTAATAACTGGATTAATTAAAGCTAATATTCCGACACGAGTCGCCTTCTCCGTTTCTTCTCAGGTCGACTCGCGGACGATTATAGATATTAGCGGTGCAGAAAAGTTGCTAGGACGCGGCGATATGTTATTTTTAGAAAACGGCTCCTCTAAACCCGTCCGTCTTCAAGGAACGTTTGTATCGGATGAAGAGATTGATCTAGTGGTGGGTCATGTGAGAGAGCAGCGGGAGCCAGAGTACTTGTTCGAGCAAGAAGAACTATTAAAAAAAGCACAAGTAACCGAAAATGAAGATGAACTTTTTTATGAAGCCTGCGAATTTATTATTGACCAAGGCGGTGCTTCCACTTCAAGCCTGCAAAGGCGGTTTAAAATAGGATACAACCGAGCGGCAAGGTTAATGGATATGCTTGAGACCCATGGGTATATTACCAGCGCAAATGGAAGCAAGGCACGTGAAGTTTTAATTACCTTAGCCGATTTAGAGTCAATCCAAGATGCTAGTGCAAATAATTAATCTATAGTATTCTTTAATGACAGGAACAAATAATAAATAGTGGACTGACTAGTGCGGCCGTAAAGATTTTAGATCCGCAAATAGTTTTTCAAGATGAACAATGTTATAATTATTAAATATGTTTTTACAAGTAAATGTTTTTTTAGGGTGCAATCGCACTCAGTTTTTCTTATTAGCAAATACAGACAGATGTCATATACTGTTATACAGATAGACGTTGTTGGAGGTTCTTCTATGACTATTTACCATTTTGTAGGTATAAAGGGGTCTGGAATGAGTGCACTCGCACAAGTTCTACATGATATGAAATTTAAAGTGCAAGGCTCCGATGTCGAAAAGCGCTTTTTTACACAACTGGCCCTTGAACAATCAGGGATAACGATCCTTCCCTTTCAAAAGGAGAATATCAAGCCAGGAATGACGATTATTGCAGGAAATGCTTTTCCAGATACCCATGAGGAAATTAAAGAGGCCATGAAGCTAGGTCTCCCTATTGTGCGATACCATCGGTTTTTGGGCGACTTTATGCAGAACTTTACTAGTGTTGCGGTCACCGGTGCGCACGGTAAGACGTCTACAACAGGTTTACTCGCCCATGTGATTGAAGGGGCTAAACCTACCTCTTTTTTAATTGGTGACGGAACAGGTAAAGGTAAAGAGGGCTCGGAATACTTTGTATTTGAAGCCTGTGAATACAGAAGGCACTTCTTGTCTTATTTTCCTGACTATGCGATTATGACAAATATCGATTTTGATCATCCCGATTACTTTGCGAATATTGATGATGTCTTTTCGGCATTTCAAGAGATGGCCATTCAGGTAAAAAAAGGAATCTTCGCTTATGGCGATGATGAACAGCTTCAAAAAATCCAAGCAAAGGTTCCTGTCTTGTTTTATGGTTTTGGCGAGGAGAATGACTATCAAGCCAAAAATATTGTGAAAACAACAAGTGGAACGAGCTTTGATGTATTTATTCGCAATACATTCTATGATACATTTTCCATCCCAACCTTTGGTGATCATAGTGTGTTAAACGCACTTGCCGTTATTGGATTGTGCCATTATGAAGAAACAAATGTAGAGATAGTCAAGGACCAATTAACTACCTTCCAAGGTGTAAAAAGAAGATTTTCCGAAAAAAGAATTGGGACACAGATTTTAATTGATGATTACGCTCATCACCCAACTGAAATTAAAGCAACTATCGATGCAGCTAAGCAAAAATATCCGGATCGGAAAATTGTGGCGGTCTTCCAGCCACATACTTTTTCACGCACTCAAGCGTTCTTAGAAGACTTTGCGAAAAGTTTACGTGAAGCGGACAAAGCCTATTTGTGTGAGATCTTCGGCTCTGCTCGTGAAAATCATGGAAAACTATCAATAAAGGATCTCCAGGACCGAATTGAACGTTCTGAAATAATTACCGAAGAAAATACATCCGTACTAAATGAATACGAAAACAGCGTAATTATTTTCATGGGCGCTGGAGACATTCAAAAATTCCAAGAGTCATACGAAAAACAACTTATTAAATAATGCTGTGATAAAGGTTATTTTTGATTTTATAGCCAAGTTGATTGGAGCGGAAGGCGCGAAGACTCCTGCGGGAGGACGGGGCCGAGGAGGCTCCCCGGACCGCCCGCGAACCGCACGCGCCTGGAGCGGAAATCAACGGCCAAATTTAACAAAGCCTAAATAAAAAGAAGGATGCCAGCAATTGTTGGCATCCTTCCTTTTATTTAAGGTTTTCAGGATTTAACACTTCTAATTCAGGAATAACGAACAGACCATCTTTGCGGATTAATACCTCATCAAAATACATCTCCCCACCGCCATACTCAGGACGTTGGATATTAACCATATCCCAGTGGATATTTGAATGGTTTCCATTAAAGGCATCATCATAGCATTGTCCAGGAGTAAAATGAAAGCTGCCAGCAATCTTTTCATCAAACAAGATATCTTGCATTGGATTGAGGATAAAAGGATTTACCCCAATAGCAAATTCCCCAATATAGCGGGCCCCTTCATCCGTATCAAAAATTTTATTGATCCGGCTAGAATCGTTAGACTCAGCTTCTACAATTTTCCCACCTTTAAAAGTCAGCTTCACATTTTCAAATGTAAAACCTTGATACGGAGAAGGAGTGTTATAAGTGATAACCCCATTAACGGAGTCCTTAACAGGCGCAGTATAAACTTCACCATCAGGAATGTTTAACCGTCCTGCACATTTAATGGCTGGAATATCCTTAATGGAAAAGCTTAGATCCGTTCCTGGACCAGTAATTCGTACTTTGTCAGTACGATCCATAAGCTCCTTAAGACTATCCATTGCTTTATCCATTTTTCCATAATCAAGGTTACAAACATCAAAGTAAAAGTTTTCAAATGCTTCCGTACTCATCTTTGCTAATTGGGCCATGGACGAAGTAGGATATCTAAGAACAACCCATTTGGTCTTAGGAACACGGATGTCACGATGGACCTTTTTACCAATGGTATTACCATGGACTTTCATTTTATCATCAGGAACATCTGATTGTTCACTGATGTTATCACCCGAACGAAGACCTATGTATGCATCCATTTTGCTCATCACATTTGCTTCAAATTCTGCCATCATGTTAAATTGCTCTTCCTGAGCACCTAATAAAAGAGAGCGATCCACTTGATGGTCCTTTAAGAGCACAAAAGGGTATCCCCCTGCTAGATAGGCTTCCTTCACGAGGGCAGTCACAAGTTCACGCTGAAGTCCAAAGTTTTCAATTAAAACTTTTTCTCCCTTTTGAAGCTGTACCGAGTAATTAATTAGATTTTTTGCCAGTTTCTCAATACGTGGATCTTTCATATTTTTACGCCTCCAACAGATTTAAGTAAGTACACACATATTGTAACCGAATAAAGGCCGAAAGTTGAAAAATAAAATTCTGCTTCCAATCTGAGATGAAATTTTTATTAGAAGCGGCAGGAAATGAAGACAATTATATGGAAGTAGTATAAGATAATTAGCGAGGTTTATATCTATACTTGATGGGTAATACATATTGATAGGATTAAGGCGGAGGTGCACGATGCAAATTATTTTATACTTAAGCGTAGCCTTGATAGCGATTGCGTTTTTTGTACTTGTCATATTTTTATCGACAACACTCAAATCATTTCAGGTTACACTTACAAACGTTTCGAAGACATTATCTGGATTAGAAAAACAGTTGGAAGGTGTTACAGCAGAAACCACGATTCTTTTACAAAAAACAAACGCTCTTGCTGACGATATTAAGCAGAAATCCGATAGTTTAAATAGTGTGGTTGGAGCCGTAAAAGACGTAGGTACAACTGTCACTAAATTCAATGGGACTTTACAAAACATTACTCAATCTGTAGATAAACAAGTAGAGGAAAGTAAAGAAAAAGTCTCGCAAATTGTTCAATGGAGTCATATCATTCTTGAATTAAAGGATAAGTGGCAAGCTAGGAAGCAACAAAAAAACAGAGTAAGCTTAGACGAGGGCAAGAAGGTTAGATCCCATTAGAATATAGAGGAGGAAATTAAATGCCTAATAGAGAATATGATTCACGGGATACGAATCAAACTCGGAATGAGGAGTCTTCCAATAGCTTTTTGCTGGGAGCAATTATCGGAGGAGTGGTTGGTGCAGCTGCGGCACTGCTTTTGGCTCCCAAGTCTGGAAAAGATCTCCGCAATAAGTTTAATAACCAAGCTGGAACGATCCTCGATAAAACAGCTGCCATGCGTGAAAATGTAATGACAAAAAGCAATGAATTAGCGTCCAAAGGATCCAGCCTTTCCCAAGGAATTGTCCTACAATCCCAAGAACTATTGAACAAGGTAAAAGGAAAAATAACGAGCCAAGACGAGTTGAAAGAAGATGGAGAATTAAACTATATTCCTCTTCAAACTTCAAAAGAAAAGATAGATTCGAAGAGGTCAATCGAAATTGGACCCCTTGATAGCTCAGAAATAAGAAAAAAGCTGGAAGAAGCCGAAAAGGCCTTTGATGAGGAAGAAAATAAGGTTAAACTATAAAAATTAGTCGCAAGCTAAATCTGTTTATTTGTTATAAAAACGGTGGAGTGATAAAATTACTTCACCGTTTATTTATTTTCTGGAGGTATGTACACATGTTAGAGAAAATTGATTCAATTGAACAATTTGATGAAGTATTAAAAAAGGAGAGTACGTTTTTTCTCTTAAAGCATAGCCTAACGTGTCCGATTAGCCATGCTGCATATAAGGAATATGAAAAATTTGCAAATGAAAATCAAGCTGTACCCACTTATTTCTTAGCTGTTCAGGATTCTCGTCCGTTGTCCAATGAAGTAGCAGAAAAATTTCAAATCAAACATGAATCGCCACAAACCATCTTGTTTTCAAACGGAGAGCCTTTATGGAATACTTCACACTGGAAAATAACAAGTCGTTCTTTGACAGGTGCTTTTGGTGAAAATCAAGCATAATATATCACAAAACGCTTTAGCGCTTAAAAGCGTTTAATCGTTAAAGAAAAAACAAGTGACAAACAAATATTTATCCGCTATAATAAGTCCTAATTATTAAATTGTTATAATATTTAAATTCTTAAACTTGAACCGATATTATAATGACAGAAGAAAAAAAGGCATTCAGAGCCTTATTTTATAGAGTTCTGATTAGCAAAGGAAGGACGGGGACGAAGGATGGGCAAAAAAATTGAATTAGAACAATTGAGGTCGCGTGTCGATGAACTAAACTTAGAATTGTTGAGGTTAATTAATGAAAGAGCACAGCTCGTTCAGGATATAGGGCGGGTTAAAGAAAACCAAGGGGTTTACCGTTACGATCCAGTCCGTGAAAGAAAAATGCTTGATATTATCAAAGAGCATAATGATGGGCCTTTTGAAAATTCGACCATTGATCATATTTTTAAAGAGATTTTTAAAGCTGGTCTTGACCTGCAACAGGATGACCATAGTAAAGCCTTACTTGTCTCAAGAAAAAAGCAGCCTGAAGACACCATTGTTACCTTAAAGGGTGAAAATATTGGCGATGGCAAACCACACTTCGTTTTTGGTCCATGTGCAGTCGAGTCATATGAGCAAGTGGCAACTGTAGCAAAAGCAATGAAAGAAAAAGGATTAAACCTATTACGTGGCGGAGCTTACAAACCTAGAACATCTCCTTACGATTTCCAAGGGCTAGGTGTTGAGGGATTAAAAATCTTGAAACGTGTTGCAACGGAATTTGATATGGCTGTTATTAGTGAAATTGTAAACCCTGCTGATCTTGAAATGGCTTGTGACTATATCGATGTCATTCAAATTGGGGCACGCAATATGCAGAACTTTGAACTGTTAAAAGCAGCAGGTTCCGTCAAAAAACCAGTTCTGTTAAAAAGAGGGATTGCGGCTACAATCGAAGAATTTATCAATGCTGCCGAGTACATTATGGCACAAGGGAATGGGCAAATCATCCTTTGTGAGCGTGGCATAAGGACTTACGAACGTGCTACAAGAAACACTCTAGATATTTCAGCAGTACCTATTTTAAAGCAAGAAACACATTTACCTGTATTAGTTGACGTAACGCATTCTACAGGTAGAAGAGATTTACTATTGCCATGTGCTAAGGCTGCGATTGCAATTGGTGCAGATGGTGTAATGGCTGAGGTTCATCCAGATCCAGCAGTGGCACTTTCGGATCAAAAGCAGCAAATGGATCTTAATCAATTTGATAAATTCTTCAATGAACTGCTTGCATCCAATTATGTTCGACTCTAATTTCAAGTAGATAGTTTTATGAAAAACCTTCTGCAACTCCTTTGCAGGAGGTTTTTTTGATAATATTTAGCTATTTTGCAAAAAATGTTGACAAATGCAATTGCGGCTTTAATCTTCTTGTCGTATCATTAAATACATATTAAAGATTGTTTACGTTCTCACAAACAAAAACAAAAACTAAATGTTTAAGTTTATACAAGCTGATGTAAAATAAAGAAAACGATGTTCGTTTTAGGAGAGTGTGTTAAGTGAATATTACTATTTATGATGTAGCAAGAGAGGCCAATGTTTCAATGGCAACCGTTTCCCGTGTGGTTAACGGAAATCCGAATGTAAAGCCAGTGACCCGCAAAAAGGTTTTAGAAGTTATTGACAGATTAGGCTACCGTCCAAATGCTGTCGCTAGAGGATTGGCAAGCAAAAAAACTACTACAGTTGGAGTTATTATTCCAGATATTTCAAATATCTTTTTTGCCGAATTAGCCCGTGGGATTGAAGATATTGCAACGATGTATAAGTACAATATCATTTTAAGTAATTCCGACCAAAACAAAGATAAAGAATTACATTTGCTTAATACGATGCTCGGTAAACAAGTGGATGGATTAGTCTTCATGGGTGGTAATATTACAGCCGAACATGTCGAGGAATTTGAAAAATCACCGGTACCGATTGTGTTGGCAGGATCGATTGAAGAATCAAACAAGATTCCATCTGTAAATATTGATTATGAAGAAGCGGTATATGACTCAATCAAGGAATTTATAGAAAAAGGTCATAAGAATATTGCCTTTGTAGTTGGACCACTCCATGAACCTAAAAATACGTTTAAAAAGTTAAGAGGGTATCAAAGAGCATTACAAGATTCCGGTATTCCTTATAATGAAGAACTTGTGGTTGAAGGAGATTATACGTACGATTCTGGGATTGAAGCTATAGAAAAATTACTTGAAGTGGCAGACCGACCTACAGCCATCTTAGTGGGTTCTGATGAGATGGCACTAGGCGTTGTCCATGGTGCAGAGGACAAAGGCTATAAGATCCCTGAAGATTTTGAGGTTATCACATCTGACAATACAAGGCTATCACTAATGGTGCGCCCGCAGCTAACTACCATTGTTCAGCCATTATATGATATTGGCGCGGTTGCAATGCGACTCTTAACCAAATTAATGAACAAAGAACAGGTGTCAGAACAAATTGTGGTTCTCCCACATCGGATTGAACACCGACAATCAACAAAATAAAATAATGGGGTGGCCACATGTTGGCCACCCCACTTTTTTATACGGATTCGCTCTTTTGCTGACTTCGAATCGGATAAAGTGACTTTTCGAGGGTTAATAAATTCTTTTCGGTAATTTCTGCTTTTCTAGGGATGGGAGTATATAAGTTTTCTGGATCGTCCCATTCCTTTGGTAACGATACAGGAGATTCCTTCTGCCAGGAAGCTAACCACTCCTTAGGTAAACTGCCATAACAGTTTGAGTTTTCTGTCATTTCCAGCCAAATAAGGGACCATGCTCTTGGAACTACCCTCCAGATATCATAACCGCCGCCGCCGACAGCAATCCACTTCCCGTTACAATACTGATGGGCAATTTCATGTGCAAGCCTTGGTATCTCTCGATAGATTTTCATTGTTGAAGAAAGGTGTGTTAAAGGATCCAAATAATGGGAGTCTGCACCATTTTGGGTTAGAATCACATCCGGTTTAAAAAACTCAGCCACTTCTCTAAACGCATGTGTGTAGGCCTGCAGCCACGATTCATCTTCGGTAAAGGCATCAACGGGGATGTTAAAGGAATAGCCATAGCCTAACCCTTGACCGCGCTCATTTACATTGCCTGTACCTGGAAATAAATATCTTCCTGTCTCATGGATCGACAGGGTACATACATTTGGATCATCATAAAAGGACCATTGAACCCCATCGCCATGATGTGCATCGGTGTCCACATATAAGACACGAGCATTATATTTTTCCTGAAGATATTTGATGGCGACCGAGCTATCATTATAAACACAAAATCCAGATGCTTTTCCTCTGAATCCGTGATGCAATCCTCCGCCAAGATGAAGAGCGTGAAGTGCCTTTCCAGTCATAACCTGATCGACGGCCGTTAATGTCCCCCCAACAAGTGAGGCGCTCGCTTCATGCATGTTAGGGAATATAGGAGTGTCTTCCGTACCAAGACCATAGTTTTCTGCTATATCTTGTGGCAATTGGCCATTTCCCGCCTTTTTCACTGCTTCTATGTAACTTAGGTCGTGTATTAAAGCTAACTCTTCCATGGATGCCATTCTGGGCGGGATGACATCGTCTGGATTAAGAGCATTAATCTTCTCTAATAGGTCTACTGTTAACTTAAGCCGGAATTGGTCAAAAGGATGCTGATTGCTAAATTTATATTTCAGCAGTTCGTCTGAAAAAATAAAGGAACACTTATCGCTCATATTGAAATCCCCGGAAGGTTTGGCCATAATACATGAAAGCCAGCCTGTTTAAGGTCTTGAATTAATACAGTGGGATTCATAGTTTGCAATCTTATCACAAGGATTTTATATTGCTCATCTGTTTTATCAGGGTAGACTAATACACTCAATATATTTGCTTTCCGGTTCTTAATAACAGCAGTGATTTCACTGAGTTTACCCGCAAGATTGGGAATCTTAATTTCAATTTGTGATCCAGGCTGATGGGCCCCTGTTAATTCAACCAATGTCCGCAGCAAATCTGTTTCGGTCAAAATTCCAACCAATTCCCGGTTATTTATGATCGGCAGACAACTGATTTTATGCTCATAGAAGAGACCTGCCACTTCCTCGACGAAATCAAGAGGATGGCCTGTAATGACATTGCGTTCCATAATCGCCTCAAGTGGCTTTTTCATATCCTCTGGATGCTCATTGGCATGAAAAATAGATGGAGTTGCCTCATGTATTTTCGAAACAGTGACAAGACCAACTAAATGTTTCTCCTCATTAATTATAGGAATATGGCGGATTTTTCTTGACTCCATTAATTGGATTGCATCAGCAATGGTATCTGTTGGCAGAAGTACTGCAACATCTATTTTCATGATTTGTTCTACAATCATAAGAAAATCCTCCTTACCCAAATATCAATAAAATGATTAATACATAAACCGGTTCATAAATCTGAGACGGTCAAATTTTTGGATGGTTTCCATATCGATTCTTTTTCCCATCCTAGCCATGAGACAATTAGCAGGGTGTGAACAAATTTCAGGATCATCGGTTGCATACCACTCAAGGCCGCCCGCATTCATCATTTTTTCCATGATCTTCCGATACTCCCACACATTTAGTTTGGTACCCTTTAAATCCCAGTGCCAATAGTACTCTGTTGTTATGGTAAGATAATCTTCCATCGCATCATCCATCATGGAGACAATTAATAGGCTTTTCCCGACTGCACATCCCCTAAATTGAGGAATCACCTCGATGGCACCTAATTCTATTAAATTATCTATTTTGCCTTCTGACCATCGTTCAAGCGGGTCAGGATATAGAAAAGTAACATATCCGACAATGGTGTTTCTGTCCCTTGCAATAATAATTCTACCTTCTGGAAGCTCTGCAATACCAATTAAAGCCTGATGCTGCTGTGCAGGAGGGCGGAAGGCAGTGAGGTCTTCGTGAAATTCAAAGCCAGCAAGTTTATCTGAAGTAATAGGCCCTTCAACAATTATAGACCCGTGAGGTGTTTTTAATTGTTTGGCATTGTATGTCTTTTTGTGTTCCATACGGTCACCTACCCTGGAAAAATCTTTCTAATTATAATTCTATTATACATAAAATCTATTACAGAAAAGTAACTTCACAAAATTTTCTGTCTTATAGTAAAAAAATATTGACATTTTATGTATAAATATAAAAAAATAATAATATAGTACTTTTTTAAAAATTGTGAATAGTTATTATTTGTACTATAATAATTTTAAATAAACTCAAAGGGGGAGATTGAATGAAAGTGGAAGCGTTGCCAGTTGTGCAAGGGGATCATAATCTAGGTAATTATCAAGAAATGTACAAGCATTTCGACTGGAAGGAAACAGAAAAGGAATTTACATGGAGTGAAACGGGGCTTGTCAATATGGCGTATGAGGCCATTGACCGTCACGCGAAAACCTTCCGGAAAAATAAAGTTGCACTATACTATCGTGATGGATCAAGAAATGAGAAGTACACCTTTAAAGAAATGAAAGATCTATCAAACAAAGCGGGCAATGTGTTAAAAACTTACGGGGATGTAGAAAAAGGTGACCGTGTATTTATTTTTATGCCGCGCTCTCCAGAACTTTACTTTACCGTTTTGGGTGCAATCAAGCTTGGGGCTATTGTTGGTCCTTTATTTGAAGCATTCATGGAAGGGGCTGTCAGGGACCGTCTGCAAGACAGTGAAGCGAAAGTTTTAGTCACGACACCTGAACTGTTGGACCGGGTGCCAGTTCAAGACCTGCCTGCACTGAAGCATATTTTCCTTATCGGTAAAAATGTTGATGAACAAGGCCGATATATTGACTTTTTGAAAAAATTTGAAGCCGCAAGCAAGGATCTTCGAATTGAATGGGTTGACAGAACGGACGGCTTGATCCTGCACTACACATCAGGCTCAACAGGAAAACCAAAAGGCGTATTGCATGTACATAATGCCATGCTTCAGCATTACCAAACAGCTAAATGGGTGCTCGATCTAAAAGAGGATGATGTTTATTGGTGTACTGCTGACCCAGGATGGGTAACCGGTACTTCTTACGGTATCTTTGGGCCATGGTTAACAGGGTCTTCGAATGTGATTGTCGGAGGTCGATTTAGTCCAGAATCCTGGTATCAAATGATTGAGGACTTTGGTGTAACCGTTTGGTACAGTGCTCCTACGGCATTCCGAATGTTAATGGGTGCAGGTGATGAATTGGTTAAGAAATTTGACCTAAGCAGTCTACGCCATGTTCTAAGCGTCGGGGAACCATTAAACCCTGAAGTTGTTAAATGGGGGGCAAAGGTATTCAATAAGCGAATTCATGATAACTGGTGGATGACAGAAACTGGTGCGCAATTGATTAGTAACTATCCTTGTATGGAAATTAAACCCGGTTCAATGGGGAAACCGATTCCAGGTGTAGAAGCAGCGATTGTTGACAATCAAGGGAATGAACTTCCGCCGTATCGGATGGGGAACCTCGCGATTAAAAAAGGCTGGCCTTCCATGATGAATACAATTTGGAATAATCCAGAGAAATATGAATCATACTTTATGCCAGGCGATTGGTACGTTTCAGGCGATTCTGCTTACATGGATGAAGAAGGCTATTTCTGGTTCCAGGGCCGTGTCGATGACGTTATTATGACCTCAGGGGAGCGCGTAGGACCGTTTGAAGTAGAAAGCAAGCTAGTCGAGCATCCTGCCGTCGCTGAAGCCGGTGTCATCGGTAAACCAGACCCAGTTCGTGGTGAAATCATTAAAGCCTTCATTGCACTCAGAGACGGCTATGCTCCAACGGACGAACTAAAAGAAGAAATCAGGCAATTTGTGAAAAGAGGTCTTGCCGCTCATGCAGCACCAAGGGAAATTGATTTCCGTGATAAGCTGCCGAAAACAAGAAGCGGGAAAATCATGAGACGTGTGTTAAAGGCATGGGAACTAAACCTGCCAACAGGTGACCTTTCTACAATGGAAGATTAAAGACCTGTTTTTCATAGGGAAAAAACACTAAAAAGCCAGGCTAGATGCCTGGCTTTTTAGTGTGATAAAAGCCAAAAAAACCGCACCAACTATCGGTGCAGTTTTAAATATTTACGGTGTTGTTGTTGGCTCAGTCGGTTTAGTTGGAACATTAGGGCCATTCGGTACACCAGGTTTAGCAGGGTCTTTCGGTACTGCAGGTTTAGTTGGATCTACAGGTGGTGGTGTTACTATTACTCCAGCCTCAACCAGATTCGATGGGGCAGACTCTCTACCAGCAATATCGACCGCCGTTACATAATAGGTACCAGTACCAGCTTGAAATGATCGTTTTGAGCCATTGATCACACTGCCTACTTTTGCTGAAACTAATCCACCTTGATAGACGCGGTAACCGACAACATCATTATCACCAGATGCTGACCATGTCAATGTATTTCCTTCTACTTTTAAGACGACACTGTCAGGGTTCTTGCCGTTATCGTACATTCTTGCACTTGATACGAGAATTTTCCCCCAGCGCTCCTTCTGTGGAATTAGTTGTCTATAATTATGGAAGTTACTTCCTACGATTCGTTTGATAAAATCAGGATTTAAAATGAGACCAAATTGGGCAAACTCTTTTGGTGTAGAATCCAAGGCCAAATATTTTTTGTCGCCAACCATAACATATTTTCCTTCAATTAAGCTATCATCAACTCTTGTTGGTACATTATTGACATTAAAGTAATCTGTTTCGATTAATCCTGCTTTTGAACATGCCTCGGAAGGCAGCATTCCGGAAACCGCACAATAAGAACGTTGAACGATTCCTTTTGGCATTTTAAATGACGTTTTTGGAGCAATTAGATCAGGTTTAATTTTATAGGCAGCGTTCATTAACTGAGCCCATAAGTTATTGGTCCGTGAACTATAAGACATACCGGATGTCTGGAGCGATTTTGGTGTATCATACCCTCTCCACAGACCAAAGGTGACATTAGGGTTTGAAGCAACGAACCAAGAGTCAATATATTGATTTCCTGTCCCAGTTTTTCCAGCCCAGTCCGCACTGAAATTTAGTTTGCTTCTAACTCCTGCTGCCGTTCCCATCTTTACCACGTCACGCATCATATCAATCGTTAAATAGGCTGTTTGCGGCTTAAAGACATTAACAGGCTTCACTTCGTGCTGATAGATAACCTTGCCGTTTTTATCGACAATTTTATCAATCATATAGGCATCAATAAATTTTCCATCATTAGCAAAGGTACTAAATGCGTTCGTATTTTCTTCGATGGTTACCCCATTTGTCATCGATCCAATCGAAGTAGCTAGATTGGTATAATCATCTTTTCTTAAAGAGGTAAATCCCATTTTTTCAAGATACTTGGCGGGACGTTGATCAACGATACTCTTGTAAAGCTTAACCGCTGGTACGTTATAGGATTTCGCTAATGCATATCTTGCTGAAACCAGTCCACTGTACCGATAGTCATAATTTTGCGGCCAAGGATCACTTCTGCCGGGAGCAAGACTTAACGCTACATTTGGCAGCGGTGTTCCCGGAGCTGCTTTTCCTAACTCAATCGCTGGTGCATAGACAAGAAGTGGTTTCATGGTAGAACCGTTTTGTCTGATGGCACTGGTTGCGTGATTAAGCTGTTGATCGTCATAATTCCTTCCAGCGACAAAACTGATAATTTTTCCAGTCTTGTTTTCGATCAGTTCCGCCCCAACCTCCGCAGGTTCCATAACTGTTTTTATTTCTCCTGTTTCAGGATCCTTTTTTTCTTGAGGCTTATCGGGTCCGTAATATTGATAATTATCCTTAACCTTTTGCATCGCATCGTATATGCTTTTGTCTATCGTCGAATGAATCTTATATCCATTTTGACGCAAAGCATTTCGAGCTAATATTTGATATTTATAAGCAAGATTGTCATCGTTTTTTAACTCTTTCTCTGAAATTCCATCATTTTTTGCTAAGACAGTAGTCAGGACTTCAATCGAACGCTTTTCAATTTCGACTGTTAACCATGGGTATTTTTCCAGTGGGTTTGCGACCGGTTTGATAAAATCCTTTTTAATATCATAGGCAGAGGCTTGCGCATATTCATGCTCGTTAATATAGCCACCGTCAAACATTCTCTTTAGGACGGTTTTCATCCGTGTGAGACCTGGTTCGAGATATTGCGGTTCTTTTATCATCCCTTCCCGTGTAAACGGGGTATATCCAAACGGGCTTTGAGGCAACCCTGCAATGAAAGCGGCTTGCGGAAGTGTTAAATCACTAGCCTTTTTACCAAAGATCCCTTTTGCCGCTGCCTGGACACCAGCAATGTTTCGTCCAGACGAATTTCTTCCTAAGGTAGACACATTAAGATAAGCTTCAAGAATTTCTTTTTTATCAAAAAATTTCTCTAAACGAAGAGCAAGTAAGATTTCATTGGCTTTCCTTTGAAACGAGACCTCATTTGTTAAGATTTGATTTTTTATTAATTGCTGTGTTAACGTACTACCGCCGGATTGAACAGCAGAATTTGTCACTTCCTGAAAGACGGCCCGAAATACTGCTTTTGGGACAACTCCTTTATGCTTGTAAAAGTATTCGTCTTCAGTTGCAACTACCGCATTGACTAAATCATTTGATACATCGTCCAATTTTACTTCTTCCCGTTCCAAGTCGGTGTGAAGTTTACCAAGATAAACATTATCCGAAAAATATAACTCAGAAGTTTCCGTATAGTTATAAATATCTTTTTTCATGCTGTCATACGAGCGAACAGGTTCATCTTTTACAAGTGAAGCAAAATAACCAGCACCAACACCTGTGGCAAATGATCCGCCAAGAATGACGACTGTTAATACAAGGAGTAACAGATTCCAAACTACTTGATATGTGATTCGTGCACGTTTAACCGTTTTTCTATGGGTAAATATGTTCAGTAAGGATTTTGCTTTTTCTATCCATGCTTGTAATTTTTCAACCATCTATAGTATCACCTCATCTAAAATCAAGTACATTATAGCATACCAAAGGTATAAAAACTGACAAACTTCTACATTTATCTGAAATTTCCAGTTGGGTTTGACAGGGAGCTTTATATATGGTAAAAAAAGCTATACATTAATTTAATAAAAAGCTGTGAAGGGAACCAACTGTAGTTCTTCTATCCCTGTTTTTAGAGAGTCAGCGGTGGTGCGAGCTGATACATATAGAAGAGTGAATTACTCCCCTGAGCTTTCTCTGTGAAACCTGATTTTTAGTAGCGGAGAACGGTCTAAACCGTTAATTTTTTGAGTTGGAGGAACTTTCCTCAAGCTGGGTGGTACCGCGTAAATTTACGTCCCTGCATTTTTGCAGGGGCGTTTTTATTTTTTTACCAAATTGGAGGGAATAGGATGGATTTATTACAGGATTTGGCATGGAGAGGAATTATCTATCAGCAGACGGATGCAGAAGGTTTAAAGGATACATTAGGCAAGGCGCAAATTTCTTTATATTGCGGTGTTGACCCAACCGCAGATAGTATGCATATCGGCCATTTGCTGCCATTTTTAACTCTTAGAAGATTTCAGCAGCATGGACATCGTCCGATTGTGTTAGTCGGAGGAGCGACAGGCTTGATTGGAGATCCAAGTGGTAAAAGTGAAGAACGAAAGCTGTTAACATTAGAAACAGTGCAGGATAATGTAGCAGGTATCAAAAAGCAACTTGAATCTATTTTCGAATTTGAAGGTGAAAACGGGGCGATCATGGTTAATAACTATGATTGGGCAGGCTCAATGGATGTCGTTACCTTCTTGCGTGATATCGGCAAGCATATCGGTGTCAATTACATGCTGGCGAAGGATACCATTGCATCAAGGCTTGAAACAGGTATTTCGTTTACAGAATTCACTTATACCATTTTACAAGCGATGGATTTCCTTCATTTATATGAGCATCACAACTGTAAATTACAAATTGGCGGAAGTGACCAGTGGGGGAACATAACTTCAGGATTGGAATTAATCCGCAAAGTTCAGCCAGAAAGCTCGAAGGCATATGGGTTAACCATTCCGCTTGTGACAAAAGCAGATGGTACAAAGTTTGGAAAAACGGAAAGCGGTGCCGTTTGGTTAGATCCTGAAAAAACTACCCCATACGAGTTCTACCAGTTCTGGATTAATACGGCTGATGCAGATGTGGTGAAATACTTAAAGATTTTCACATTCCTTTCGCACGAGGAAATTGAACAATTAGAAAAAGCTGTTCAGGAAGAGCCGCATCTTCGTAAGGCACAAAAGGTATTAGCTGAAGAACTGACTCGTTTGATTCACGGTGAAGATTCCTTGCAACAGGCCATCAAAATTTCCCAGGCGTTATTTAGCGGGGATGTAAGAAGTCTTTCAGGTGCGGAAATCGAGCAGGGCTTTAAAGATGTACCAGCTTATACTTCGCAAAAGGAGGAGAATTTGGTCGATCTTTTGGTTGCGGCGAAAATTTCCCCATCCAAGCGTCAAGCACGTGAAGACATCTCAAATGGTGCTGTTACTGTTAATGGTGAAAAAATTACGGACAACGCTTATATCTTAGTAGAATCCGATCGAATTGAAGGAAAGTTTACGATTATTAGAAGAGGTAAAAAGAAGTATACGTTAATTAAATACTAATAAAAGAAGGGCTTTGGAAATCAAAGCCCTTTTTTTGCTATAAGGATATCCGTGTAACAACGGGTTAATTTATTTCGTCTAATATAAAAGGAACGAATATGGGGGTGAATGTATTGAAAATTTTATTACACGCCGTATTTATTATTCTCATCGCACTTGTTACATTTTTCGGACTTGGTCCTGTTTTATATGCAGACGGGGTATTACAAGAAAGATTATCGACTGCGGCTATCGTAGTTGTCATCTATATAATACTAGCCTTTTTATATCGGAAATCTATCAAATGGGTCAATCGAAGATAGGAAAAGCTCTCATACCAATGGGTATGAGGGCTTTAACCTTATTAACGTGACTCATGTCCTCGTGACTTAGTTTCTTCGGATTCAGCTTTTTAATTTTTACTCCTATAACTAACATTATTAATGTAGAACATGGGAATGCGAACGAGTTCCTCATTAGCGACCAAATGAACAAAATCATCTTTTACCTCACAAAGTACTCCCTTAACCATTTCAGAACTTCCACGATTAATTTTTACCCAATGATATTTCAATGATTTAAGTAGGTCTTTAAATTTCTCAGCATTTTTAAAATTCTCAGGAATTTCAACGTCGAATTCCCACTTCCCTTTCATATTTTCTGTAAAACTTTTAATGTGTTGAGTTTTGTAATAAACGACTCCATGCTCTTCTGTAAGAACGACGATATAATCGTCTTTTTCAGCCAATAACTTCCCAATTTTGGATTCCGATCCGTCTCGATTAACCTTGATTACTGTATCTTTAAAATATTTCATGAGGTTTTCACTCATATAAAAAATCTCCCCTTTAAGTTTATTTAATTACACTGCATCATATGTATAACGGGAGGAACTTGTCCTAAGCAAATGGCCTGTCTTTTAATTATTTGTCTTTTTCACTTTTTAACTACCTTGAAAATAAGTTTCTTCAAGATTAGAAAAATGGCAATACTTAAGAAGACCCTGCTCAATCGTTAAAAAAGAGAGTGGAAAATCATTTACTCTTTAAAGTCTCTTTATGTCTTATTAGTCATAAAGAAGAAGTAAAAAAGAAGCGTTAGACGCTTCAATCAGAGGAAAGTGTGAAAATTGACACTCGCACTAAATGTTATTAAAACTAAAACGGCTTGGGCAAAAACAAAATTTCATGAAGAAATAACCTATTTAATGAGTGGACATTATCAAGCGTTTTTGTTGACAATGTCCCTTCATTTTTAACTACTCTACGAACCACTATGACTATGAGTAAGAAACTTTAAAAATTTAATCTTCGTAAAATCTTTTTCAATGAGAATAATGAGAATAAAAGGGCTGACACATCAAGTTCATCTTCAATAGATGATTTTTGCGAAGTTCCCTGAGGGCTATTATTGGTGTTATTGTTGTTATTTTCACTCTCATCGTTTGATTCTTGAGGTAATATTTGGGAAGTTCCCT
>NZ_JBGBPR010000006.1:0-114686 GCF_041106275.1 Neobacillus sp. BF23-41 | reverse complement strand
TATTGGTGTTATTGTTGTTATTTTCACTCTCATCGTTTGATTCTTGAGGTAATATTTGGGAAGTTCCCTGAGGGCTACTATTGGTGTTATTATTGTTATTTTCACTCTCATCGTTTGATTCTTGACATAATATTTGGGAAGTTCCCTGAGGGCTACTATTGGTGTTATTGTTGTAATCTTCACTCTCATCGGTTGGCAATATTTGGGAAGTTCCCTGAGGGCTATTATTGGTGTTATTGTTGTTATTTTCACTCTCATCGTTTGATTCTTGACGTAATATTTGGGAAGTTCCCAGAGGGCTATTATTGGTGTTATTGTTGTTATTTTCACTCTCATCAGTTGATTCTTGACGCAATATTTGGGAAGTTCCCAGAGGGCTATTATTGGTGTTATTGTTGTTATTTTCACTCTCAACGTTTGATTCTTGACGTAATATTTGGGAAGTTCCCAGATGGCTACAATAGGTGTTATTGTTGTTATTTTCACTCTCAACGTTTGATTCTTGACGTAATATTTGGGAAGTTCCCAGAGGGCTATTATTGGTGTTATTGTTGTTATCTTCACTCTCAACGTTTGATTCTTGACGTAATATTTGGGAAGTTACCTGAGGGCTACAATAGGTGTTATTGTTGTTATTTTCACTCTTATCGTTTGATTTTTGACGTGATTTTTGTGAAGTTCTCTTAGGGCTGCTATTGGTTTTATTGTTGTTATTTTCACTCTTATCGTTTGATTTTTGACGTGACTCATGTTTTTCCGATTTAGCCTTTTTAATTTTTACTCCATAACTAACATTTTTAATGTGGGACATGGCAATGCGAATGATTTCCCCATTATTGACCAAATGAACTAAATCATTTTTTACCTCAATGAGTACCCCCTCTACCTTCTCCGTACTGCCACGATTGATATTTACCCAACGATATACCAATGATTTAAGCAGGTCTTTGAAATTGTTAGCTTTTTTAAATTCGAAATCCTTCGGAACATCAACGTCGAATTTAAACTGCTCTTTCAGATTATCTGTAAAACTTTTAATATGTTTAGTTTTGTGGTAGACGATCCCATCATCTTCCGTGAGAAGGCAGAGATAATCTTCACTTGCATCCATTAACATCCCAATTATGGATTCTGGTCCGCCTCGATCAACCTTGATTACTCTATCTTGAAAATATTTCGTGAGGTCTTTGCCCATATAAAAAATTCTCCCCTTTAAGTTATTAACTACACTGCATCGTATGTATAACGGGAGGAAGTTGTCCTAAGCAAATAGCCTGTCTTTTAATTGTTTGTCCTTTTCACTTTTTAACTAATAGGTGCTAGAGTTGAAGATCAGAGCTGTCATTTGGCAGCTTCTTGTTGTGCTAACGGGGAAGGATAGTGAAATATGGGCTCTATCATAAGGAGGTTTGTGTATGATAATTCTCCATTCAGGAATTATGGGTTTTCATCCAGCACCATCGGTTAATGAGAATAAATTCAAACAAATATGTTACTCTCTGTTCAGGTCAAAAGTATAGTAAAAATAAAAAAACCCTAGAAGTTGAGTAATATCAACATTTCTAGGGTTTTTATTATTGCTGGCTACGACACGTTTTTATTAACGTGAGTAGAACTCGACGATAAGAGTTTCGTTGATTTCAGCAGGTAATTCAGAACGCTCTGGTAAGCGAGTGAAAGTACCTTCTAATTTGTCCGCATCAAATGTTAAGAAATCAGGAACGAAGTTATTAACTTCGACAGCTTCTTTCACAACATCAAGATTGCGAGATTTTTCGCGTAGGCTGATTGTTTGACCAGCTTTTAAGCGGTATGATGGGATATCTACACGAGCGCCATCAACTAAGATGTGGCCATGGTTTACTAATTGACGAGCTGCACGACGAGTGCGAGCAAGACCTAAACGGTAAACAACGTTGTCAAGACGTGATTCAAGAAGAATCATGAAGTTTTCACCGTGTACGCCGCTTAATTTGCCAGCTCTATCAAAAAGATTACGGAATTGACGCTCAGTTACGCCATACATATGACGAAGCTTTTGCTTCTCTTGTAATTGTAATCCGTATTCAGAAAGCTTTTTGCGTTGGTTTGGACCATGTTGTCCAGGAGCGTACGGACGCTTTTCTAATTCTTTACCTGTGCCGCTTAGAGAGATTCCAAGACGACGGGAAATTTTCCAGCTAGAGCCAGTATAACGAGCCATGAATGACTCCTCCTTAGTGTTTTTATTTTGGTAAAATAAAAACCGTTATGAGACGCTTTAAAGCCATTTTATTTTCATGCACCTTCGCCCTAGCAGCTAAGGGTTACAAGATACACCATCATTTAAGGGCAATCTACCTTTAAGAGGAATAAAATGAGACGAATAAAGTTTTCACATAGGCTGCAATATTTTACACAAGGAGTATTATATAATTTTTATTCCTGTAAAGTCAAGAATATTTTTTGGGGATGATGATACAGGAGAAAATTATCGGAAAGATTATTTTAATAAAGTTAATAAATTATACAAATAAATGTCGCCAAAGTGTCTGAAAATTAACTATAATTAGGGTACTATGTATATATCTGGAATTAGATCGGGTGAAACCTATGGAAATTCTCGAATGTGATTTACACATGCAAGTTAATAGATATAAACAATTACTACAAATTACAGAAAAACTTCATTCGTTCCTTGATGTTAATCTCATCTTGGGAGAATTATGCGTAGCCCTTAAGGAAGTGTACCCTGACTATTCATTTTCCTTATTGCTTTCACAGGATACTCAAAGCCACAGTGACCTTCCGATTATTGAACTTGAATATGATAGTGAAAATATTGCTGCTATCAATGCATATGCAACCGGGGAGATTCAATTTGAATATTCCCCCCCTGAAAAACATGCAATTATTTATGCCCCATTAAAAGGGAAGCAGGTAACCTATGGAGTCTTGCAGATAATTGCAGCGGATACGACTGAATTTATTGCATATGAGGTGGAGTTTCTTACATTATTGGCAGGTTCTGCGGGATGTTCAATGGAGAATGCCCACCTCTATCAACAGTCAAAGAGGGAAATCTCAAACCTACAATTAATCAACGAAACTTCCCATTGTTTAAATTCTAACCTGCGCATGGTTGATACGATGACATATATGACAGAACAAATCATCACTTCCATTGATGCACAAGAAGTTGGCTTTTTCTTATTCTCAAATGAACAAGCAAATGTAAAAATACTCCCAGGTTCCACTTCATACTTTTACACTAAACAGGCCCGACTCTACATTGATTATATAAAGGAAAAGATCGAAAAGGAAAAAAATCCTTTATTTATAGGAGATATCAATCTCCAAAACATAAAGAGTATGACAAGCTTTCATTCGATTCTTGCGATTCCGATGATTCAGAGCGAAAAATTAAAAGGTTTCTCCATTGTGATGCATCAAAAGCCTTATTTCTTTTCCTTTGACACATTTAAGCTCCTGCAGTCACTAGTTCATCATTCATCGCTAGCGCTTACCAATTCAATGCTCAGAGAAGAGTTAGAGCATATGGTAATTACAGACCACCTTACCAAGCTCCATTCCCGCAAATTTTTGGATGAAAAAATCCAGTGGTCAATGAAAGAGATTGAAGAAGGTACCTTTATTCTCCTCGATATTGATAATTTTAAAGAATTAAATGATACATACGGCCATCAGGTTGGAGATAAAGTTCTTGTTCAGGTTGCAAACCTTATTAAACGAAATATTCGCGGGCAAGATATAGGCGCCCGCTGGGGTGGGGAAGAACTGGCCCTTTATCTTCCTGGTGTCCCTTTAGACAGAGGGGCAGCAATCGCTGAAAGATTAGTTAAAATGGTATCCGAATGCTCCGACCCGCATATTACAGTGTCCTGTGGTGTTTCTTATTGGAATAAGGAACGGCTCGATGCCTATCATTTCTTATTTAAACGAGCTGATGAAGCGTTGTATATTGCTAAAGGAACTGGGAAGAACAAAGTGGTCATTCAAGGAAACAATATAATGGTTAGTTAGGGCATTCATTTATGAATGCCCTAACGATATTCCCCCAACCTACATAATATATTATAAATATGAAAACGTTTTCAAACAGGAGGAATCCAAAATGGGGAAAAAGAAATCACGGTTTGAAACGGAAGTTATTCATTCAGGCTACTGGCCAAACGAACATCAAGACAGTTTAGTTCCCCCGTTATATCAAACATCTACCTTTACATTTACCAGTGCGGAGCAAGGGGAAAGAAGGTTTGCAGGGCAAGAAGAGGGATTTATTTATTCACGCTTGGGAAATCCGACGGTGAAAATACTGGAAGAACGGATGGCAGTCCTTGAACAAGGTGAGGCAGGCTTAGCTTTTTCGTCAGGAATGGCGGCCGTGAGTGCAGTGCTAGTAGCCTTAACAAAAACAGGTGACCATATCCTATGTTCACAAGGAGTATACGGCTGTACCTTCGGATTGTTGGAACTATTAAAAGGGAAATATGGGATTGAACACGACTTTTCTTTAATGGAATCGGCAGAAGCATTAGATCAAGAAATCCTCCCTAATACGGCTTGTATCTATATTGAAACGCCAATAAACCCTACAATGAAGCTGGTAGATTTGGAATTGGTGGCGATGGTGGCAAATAAAAAAGGGATTCCCGTTGTTGTGGATAACACATTTTGTTCCCCATATATACAAACCCCTCTTACCCTCGGATGCAATGTTGTCATTCATAGTGCAACAAAATATATCTGTGGACATGGCGATGTTATAGCGGGTCTTGTCATTGGGGAGAAGGAGTTTATTAGGCAGGTGTCACGGACGACCCAAAAAGATATTGGCGGGATTATCTCTCCTTTTGATGCATGGCTGTTGTTAAGGGGGATTAAAACACTGCCAGTGCGCATGGACCGCCATTGTGAAAATGCCCTGAGGTTATTTGAATTTATGAAAAGTCATCCGAAAATTGAATCAGTGTATTTCCCTGGGGATCCAGAACACCAAGATTATTCGATCGCGAAAAAACAAATGAAACAATCAGGCGGGCTCATATCATTCACGATAAAGGGATCCAAGGTATCGGCACAACAGTTTATGAATCAATTACAATTAATAAAAATTGCGGTAAGTCTTGGAGACGCCGAAACATTAATTCAGCATCCTGCAACGATGACCCATGCCGTGGTTCCAGAGGAAGAACGAAAAAAAATGGGGATTGAAGATAACTTGCTGCGGCTATCTGTTGGGCTCGAAGCATGGGAGGACATTCAAGAAGACCTGGATCAGGCACTGGAAAGGATTTAAAGAGAAAAAGCACAGAGAGAATTTCTCTGTGCTTTTTTCTATATATGTTCAACTAAAATTGCAACAAATTCTTCCAACATTTGTTGATCAAGTGCATCAAAACGATTTTTTTCAGGTGAATCAATATCCAGAACTCCAATTAGCTGCTCATTTTTAATGAGAGGGATAACAATCTCGGATTGGGAGGCTGCATCACAAGCAATGTGGCCGGGAAACTGATGAACATCTGCCACAAGAACGGTTTCTTTTTTCAAAGCAGATGTCCCGCATACACCTTTACCCAAAGGAATTCGTACACAAGCAGGAAGACCTTGGAATGGTCCTAATACCAGTTGTTGATTCGTATCCATTAAATAAAATCCGACCCAATTAATTCGGTCAAGAAATTGGTTCAAAAGGGCACTGGCATTGCTGAGATTCGCAATCTGATTGTTCTCATCGTGAATAAGAGCATGCAGTTGTTTTTTAACAAGATTATAATTTTCCTCGCGGCTCGCAGTATACATTTCGAAGTTAAACATGGTATTTCCCCTTTGTTTCAACAATTTTATTTATTATTTTATCAAATTTACAAGAAAATGAGCAGACTTTGTCGATTTTTTCATAAAGGAATCTGTGTTATAACAAAGAATTATAATGTAAGGGGATTTTTGGGTATACCAGAAGGGGGACAAATTATGAAGAAAAATGCTAAAGAAGCGATTGTTAAGGCCGCTATAACATTGTTTAAGTCCAATGGATACTCTGGAACATCAATCCGGGATATCGCCCGACTGGCAAAAGTAAATACGGCAACGATTGCCTACCATTTCGAAAATAAACCAGGTCTGCTAGAATATTGCTTTACGCATTTTTTTGAACAGTATATTAGTAAAATGGAAGAAGCCTACGCATCGATAGACAAGGGAGCAAAGGAGTGTTTAAAGCGAATTGTCACAGATTTACTTCATTATCAATGTGAAAATAGTAAATTAGCCAGTCTTGTCTATCGGGAAATGTCCATGGATTCGCAAGTGGTTCGCGAAATCATGTCAACCTATTTACTTAAGGAAAAATACTATTTTCAATTAGTATTTGAGCGTGGTTTTGAATGGAATGAATTCCGCCCTCACTCGATTCCTTATTTAATTATTCAACTTAAAGGATTATTGATGATGCCATTTATGAATACACATTATATGAGGGAAGTCTTGTATGTCTTTCCAAATGAACCATTTTTTGAGCAGAAATATTTAAAGGATATTAATTTATGGATTGATAAAACACTATGCTCGGATGTACCAATGAAAATGAGTGCAGTCATAAAATAGCGGCAATCGCTATTTTTTTTTAGTTAATAGGAAAGCATAAATTCAACTGCGCCTCATGAACCGTCCTATCAGACTCGGCAATTGGTGAGTTTTCATTTATTTTACAAAAAAATTGAAAATAATAGTCAAAAAATGTCGTTAACATGGTATCATAATAGCATTGAATCGAACATTAAGAGATTTTTTTATAATAGATGCATGAAAACTGGAATTTGAAAGAATGTTTTGGGAAATAGGGGGCTTACTTGTGAAATATTTCATTGGATTTTTTATCCTTTTACTAGCCTTATTTGTAATTGGGTATTTAATAAAGAAAAAGTACTTTAAGGAAATGGATCGATTGGAAGCATGGAAAATCGATTTAATGAATCGTCCAGTACTGGATGAAATGTCAAAGGTGAAGCTGCTTAATATGACAGGGCAAACTGAAGAACTATTCGAACGTTGGCGAAATCAATGGGACGATGTGGTAACGGTACAGCTGCCTGATTTAGAAGAATTGCTTTTTGATGCCGAAGAGTACATAGATAAGTACCGATTCAGTAAAGCGAAAGGTGTCCAGCAAGCTATTGGAGCAAAGTTACAAGAAACTGAGGATCAAATAAAAAGTATATTAGAAGAGTTACATGAATTGGTTGGCAGCGAGGAAAAGAACCGAGTTGAAATTGAAGAGCTTAAGGAGCAGTATCGGGAATCAAAAAAGATGCTGCTTGCCCATCGTCACAGCTTTGGCAGTTCAGAAAAGTGCTTAGAGGAACAACTCAACGTCGTTTCACTAAAATTTCAGGAATTTGATGAGAAAACTGAACATGGTAATTATCTTGAAGCCCGTGAAGTAGTTTTAATGATTCATAGTCAGCTTGGAATGATTAAAAAAGATATGGACTTGATTCCACAGCTGTTAATTGAATGTCAATCACTTCTGCCAAATCAGCTTTCAGATATTCATGACGGATACCGTGAAATGTCTGATCAAGAATACTATTTAGAACATATTAATTTGGAAAATGAAATCAAACGCTTAGAAGAGAAACTGGCTGAGAATCTAGAGCTTATCGAAGCAACGAAGATTGATGAGGCAGTAGAATGTATAAAAGAAATAAAGGAAAGAATTGATGTCCTTTTCGATTTATTGGAAAAAGAAGTACACGCCAAGCATTTTGTCATAAAAAATGAAAAAATAGCAAGTGAACTTCTTATTTCTGCCCAAGAGGAAAATAGTCATCTTTCAAATGAAGTCATTCATGTTCAAGAAATCTACCAGTTATCTGAAGGTGACTTTGAAACGCAGCGACAGCTGGAAAAAGAACTTTCCACTGTTTATAAACATTTTGAGATTCTGATTGAAAAAGTAAAGTTAAACGAAACAGCACAATCAGTGGTTAGTGAAGAGTTAGCTCAAGTAAAAGAACAGTTGGATATCATCCGAGAAGGGCAGCAAGATTTCGCTTTAAAACTTCAAGCCCTTAGGAAAGATGAATTTGAAGCAAGAGAAAAGCTTAAAGAACTTACCAAGAAAGTTGGAGAGACGGTTCGTCTCGTATCTAAGAGTAATGTTCCTGGCTTACCAGAAGATTATAAGTATTTATTTGAGGATACAAATGAAAGTATTCAAAATGTGAGATACCAGCTTGAAGAAAAGCCACTTAACATTTCTGCTCTCAATCAATATTTAGAAATTGCTGTATTAACGGTGGATAAACTTACCAATTCAACGATAGAACTGCTAGAAAATGTGATGTTAGCGGAAAAAGCCATTCAATATGGAAATCGTTATAAAAGCCAATATCCAAATGTAGCCAAAGGATTATTGGAAGCAGAAATGGCATTTAGACACTATGAATATCAAGTGGCTTTAGAACAAGCGGCTGCAACACTTGATGTTATTGACCCAGATGCATTGAAAAAAATAAAAGCCACATTTGCAACAGAATAATAAGAAAAGCTCGCTTCCTCTGCGCGGCGTATGGACTGGAGCACTTTGACTGAGATAAAGGAAACACGGAGAGCGTTAGCGCATTCGTGATTGACTTATCGTAGGGAAAAGGGCGAAGTACACTAGCCGCTGGAGCTAGACAAATCGCTGAGTTCAAAAAATTATACTCTTTTAACACATACAAAAAACCGATCAGTGCACTTTTAAGCTGAATCGGTTTTTTGTTATTCTTTTTTTTGTCTTTATGATAAGATTTATTTTTGTAAGAGTTCGGAGGAGAAAAAATGATTTATTTTGATAATAGTGCAACGACAAAACCGTTTAAAGACGTTATAGATTCGTTTGTTACGGTGTCTAGTGAATATTATGGGAACCCTTCCTCACTACACAGTATGGGGGGACATGCAGAGAAGCTGCTATCCCAGGCGCGGGAACAAGTAAGCAAGCTCTTAACAGTAAAGCCATCTGAAATATATTTTACTTCCGGGGGCACGGAAGGAAATAATATAGCGATAAAGGGATCTGCTTTATTACATAAAAATAAGGGTCGGCACCTGATTACATCAAGTGTTGAACATCCATCAGTTAGAGCCGCAATGGAACAGCTTGAACAGGAGGGTTTTGAGATAACTTACTTGCCTGTTGACAGGTTTGGAAGAATTAATGTTTCGGATCTTGAAAAAGCGATAAGAAAAGATACCATTTTAATATCCATTATGCAGGTGAATAATGAAGTGGGGACGGTTCAGCCAATTAAAGAAATTGGAGACCTATTAAAAAAACATCCAACGATTTTATTTCATGTTGATGCAGTCCAAGGAATAGGAAAGATTCCCCTTTCTCTCTATAAAAACAGAGTGGATCTTTGTTCGATATCCGGTCATAAATTTCATGGCTTAAAAGGCACCGGTGCCCTTTTTATCCGTGAGGGTGTGAGACTTGCTCCATTATTTTCTGGCGGCAATCAGGAACGGAAGATTCGAAGCGGTACAGAAAATGTGGCAGGCGCCGTTGCAATGGCAAAGGCACTTAGGATGACATTAATGAAAGGCGAAGCAGAGATGGAACGAATGAAGAATATCCACAGCCTGCTCAGGAAGGGGTTAGCAGAAATAGAAGGTGTTCAAATTCATACACCTACTGAAAATGCAGCACCCCATATTTTAAATTTCTCATTAAAGGGAATAAAATCAGAAGTATTCATTCATTCACTTGAGCGGAAAGGTATCTTTGTATCCACCACAAGTGCATGTTCCTCAAAAAAGAAATCACCAAGTAAAACGCTTCTCGCAATGGGCGTTCATGAAACGCAAGCTGAAAGTGCCATCCGGATTAGTCTCTCATTTGAGAATACCAGAGAAGAGGCAATGACAGCTCTAGTTGCTTTTAAAGAATCCGCAAACCAATTACGAAAGGTTATGAAATAGATGGAATATGATCGTATACTCATTCGCTACGGTGAAATATCGACAAAAGGAAGAAATCGCAATCAATTTGTAGAAAAATTAAGAAAAAGTGTTAGACTTGCTCTTGCTCCCTTCCCAAAAATTAAAGTAGAAGCAAGCCGTGATCGGATGTATGTCTTATTAAATGGTGAAAGCAGCGAAGCAATTATTGGAAAATTAAAGAATATATTTGGAATCCAATCCTTTAGTCCGGCCATCAAGCTGGAAAGAGATATTGAGGTATTAAAACAGACTTCACTTGATATGATGCGCTCCCTATACAAGAAGGGTCAAACCTTCAAAATTACTCCGAAAAGATCTGATAAAACATTTGAGTTGGATACGGACGGAATTAACCACACCCTTGGCGGCCATTTGTTGCAGCATATTTCTGGACTCAAAGTGGATGTGAAAAATCCGGATATTAATTTACGGATTGAAGTCAGAAAAGAAGCGATTTACCTATCATGCGAAACCATTCAGGGCGCCGGTGGACTTCCAATTGGATCAAGTGGAAAAGCCATGCTCATGCTTTCTGGTGGAATTGACAGCCCTGTTGCCGGCTATATGGCAATGAAGAGGGGACTAGAAATCGAAGCGGTTCATTTTTTCAGCCCCCCATTTACAAGTGAACGATCAAAGGAAAAGGTCATTGACCTTTCAAAAAAACTGGCTGAAATATATGGATCGATGACCTTGCACATCGTCCCGTTTACTGATATTCAGCAAACAATTCGCGAACAAGTACCTGAAAATTATTCGATGACATCAACGAGAAGGATGATGCTTCGAATCACGGATGAGATTAGGAAAAAACATGAAGGTCTTGCTATAATTACCGGTGAAAGCCTCGGGCAGGTTGCGAGCCAGACGCTTGAGAGTATGTACGCAATCAATGATGTAACAAATACACCTCTTTTGCGTCCATTGATTACGATGGATAAAACGGATATCATTAAAATCGCAGAGGAAATTGATACACTTGAAATTTCGAATAGGCCGTTTGAGGATTGCTGTACCATCTTTGTCCCAGCTTCTCCAAAAACAAAGCCAAAAAGGGAAAAGGTTCAGCATTATGAAAGCTTCTTTGATTTCGAACCACTCATTCATGAAGCGGTGCAAGAGACAGAGACGCTTGTCATTAAACCTGATGACAAGCAGCACTCAGAATTTAGAGAATTATTTTAAAAAGGTAAAATTCGAATATTTTGTGAACAATTACCAATTGTAATATAGAATGAAGCTAATAAGTTCTACACATTCTATACTCACAAGGAGGTGATATCACATGGCAAGCAACAACTCAAATCAATTAATAGTTCCTGGTGTTGAACAAGCTCTTAGCCAAATGAAATATGAAATTGCTACTGAATTTGGTGTAAATCTTGGTGCTGACACTACTTCACGCGCTAACGGTTCTGTTGGTGGTGAAATCACGAAGCGTCTAGTAGCAATGGCTGAATCACAATTAGGCGGCGGATTCTCTCGTTAATAAAAAATTAATACGATGGCTACAGAGAGCGTGGGGCTTCCCCCGCTCTCTTTTTTATGCTCAAGATAGTGAAAAATATTTTTAAATGAATAGCAATTTAAAATTTTTAAATAATTTTGTATAATTAATTTTGTGGGATAAATACGAAAAAGTTAAGGGGGAGAAGTATGAAGCGGGAAGATTTAATTGCACCAGAAAAGTATAATCTTGTTTCTGAAATGGAGCGTTTTGCCAAAGAACCGAACAGAGTCGCATTGAAGTGGGAGAATGAGACTGGAGAGACAAAACAAGTTACATATCAGCAATTAATGAAGAAGGTTAACCAAGCTGGGAATGTTTTCGCCAAGAATGGTTTAAACAGGGGCGATGTGGTCCTTGTAATCGTGCCCCGTCTGATTGAAGCATATGTTGTTTATTTAGCCGCATTAAAAGCTGGAATGGTTGTCATTCCAAGCTCTGAAATGTTAAAGGAAAAAGACCTGAAGTATCGTATTACACACGGTGATGTTAAGGGGATCATTAGTTATTATCCATTCGTTGATCAATTTGAAAATATAACGGCACCACAAGCTTTGGTGAAATTTACTATCGGGGGGTCTGAAGAAGGCTGGATTCATTTGGACGAAGAGATGAAAGATGCATCAGAAGAATTGGTGCTCGCAGATACGTTTAGAGACGATATGGCATTTTTGTCCTATACCTCCGGCACAACAGGGAATCCTAAAGGGGTTGTTCATACGCACGGATGGGCCTATGCTCATTTAAAAACAGCTGCGCCAAAGTGGCTTTGTATTGAAGATGGTGATACGGTTTGGGCAACTGCGGGTCCAGGCTGGCAAAAATGGATTTGGAGTCCCTTCCTATCGGTACTTGGCTCGGGAGGAACAGGATTAGTCTACAACGGAAAATTTGATCCGAAAAAATATTTGAGCCTCCTTCAAAAATATGATGTCAATGTCCTTTGTTGTACACCTACCGAATATCGATTAATGGCGAAGGTAGATAATTTAGCTGATTATCAATTGCCAAATCTTCATAGTGCGGTTTCAGCAGGTGAACCTTTAAATAGAGAGGTTATTAATACGTTTAGAAAGCATTTTAATATTGATGTCCGTGATGGTTATGGACAAACTGAAAATACCTTGCTAGTAGGCGTTACAAAAGGGATGGAATTGAAGTCTGGATCCATGGGCAAGCCGACACCTGGAAATAGAGTTGAAATCATTAACGAAGAAGGCCGGGTTTGTGCTGTCGGAGAAGTGGGCGATATTGCCGTCCATGTAGAAACTCCAGCTCTTTTCAAAAATTATTACAAAGATCCAGAAAGAACGGCAATGCAGTTCCGAGGTGACTATTATGTAACAGGCGATAAAGCCAAAATGGATCAAGATGGCTACTTCTGGTTTGAAGGCCGCGGTGATGATATTATCATTAGCTCGGGCTATACAATTGGACCATTTGAAGTGGAGGATGCGCTCGTTAAACATCCATTTGTTAAGGAATGTGCCGTCGTGGCAAGCCCTGATGAAATTCGTGGCTTTATTGTCAAAGCATTTGTGGTCTTACAAGAGGATATTGATTCAACGGACCCAGAATTAACAAAGAACTTGCAGGAGCATGTCAAAACACTTACAGCTCCATATAAGTACCCTAGAAAAATAGAATATTTGAGTGAACTTCCAAAAACAACCTCAGGGAAAATCCGTCGAATTGAACTCCGCAAAAAGGAACTCGAGGCGGCTAAACAAGTTTAGGTTAATATATAAAGTTCATTGTTGATTTTGGCATTATGTTGATTGGAGCGGAAGGCGCGAAGACTCCTGCGGGAGGACGGGGTAGGGGAGACCCCGCAGGCGCTTAGCACCGAGGAGGCTCCCCGGACCGCCCGCGAACCGCCCGCGCCTGGAGCGGAAATTAACAGGCAAGTTTAACAGAGATAATATTTCAAGGAAGCAGGCGGAATTCCGTCTGCTTTTTAATGGAAGCAAAAAATTCCCCATTTCACAATGTTTCGAGTTATAATAGAAATTATTTCGAAACTAGAAAGAATAGGGGCTCGAAAACAGATGAAAAAGACTGAAACGCAAAAAGGAGTCATTTATGCCGGCTTTTCTTACTTGTTGTGGGGATTATTGCCGATTTATTGGAAGCTTTTAGACAATGTTAATGCCAAGGAAATTTTAGCGAGCCGTGTTTTATGGTCGTTTATTTTTATGATCATCATTCTCTTCCTAACCAAAAAATTAGGGCTATTTCTTCAAACCATTAAAGGGTTCGCTAAGAATAAAAAACAAATGTATGCCCTGACGATTGCCTCCTTATTAATAAGTGTGAATTGGTTCATATATATTTGGGCGGTTAATAGTGGTCATATGATTGAAGCTAGCCTTGGATATTATATCAATCCATTAATTAGTATTTTATTAGGTATGATTGTTCTTAAGGAAAAATTAACTATTTATCAATACGTCTCTTTCATTTTAGCTGCAATAGGGGTATTGATTATTTCCATTTCGCATGGTCAGTTTCCGTGGATTGCCATTTCTTTGGCCCTATCCTTTGGATTGTATGGTTTAGCGAAAAAGTTAATAAACGTTGATTTTGCAGTCGGATTAACATTAGAAACACTGGTTGTTACACCTGTTGCCGCCATCTATATTGGTTACTTATTTATGAATGGATCCAATTCCTTTATAACATCAGGAATCCAAACCGATCTGCTTTTAATCGGTGCTGGAGTTGCAACAGCAGTGCCGCTTCTTTATTTTGCAAAAGGAGCACAAAAAATTCCCTTATCTTTATTAGGATTTCTCCAATATATTGCACCTACATTAACCTTATTATTAGGGGTATTTATCTATCATGAACATTTTTCAAAAATACAACTTCTATCCTTTATGTTCATCTGGTCCGCGTTAACAATTTATTCCCTTTCAAAAACAAAACTATTGTCTCCACAATGGTTACATTTGCGAAAAGAAAAGAGCACGAGTATATAATGAAAAAACCTTATCCCTGACATAGGATAAGGTTTTTTTAGCTTTATAAAAAAGTCCGTTTCACTTTTTCCCAGAAGGAGTTGTCTTTTAGTTTGAGTGTTTTTAACTTTCTATCACTTATTCTTATGCTGATTTTCTCAACGTGTCGAATGCTTAATGCTTCATTATCCATCCCCATGGTTGGATGATCATTGCCTTCGGATATTACTTTGAGTGTAAGTGTCCTTTCATTTCCAACAATAAAGGAGGAACCTAATGTCCGGTAACTGTTTGTATTTAGGGATGCTACTTCACTAACCTGCATGCAGGGTAGAAGGGGGTCAACAATCGACCCGTTCACCGATTTGTTATAAGCAGTACTTCCAGTTGGTGTGGCAACAATTAGTCCATCCCCGCGGAAAGTTTCTAAATGGAGCTGGTTAATAAAGACATCTACCACTAGTGTCTTTATGATTGAAGAGCGGATGCTGAATTCGTTTAAGCAAGGAAAAGTACCTTGCCCATCAACAGAAACCTCAATTAGCGGATACCGACGGACTTTTATATTTTCATTTGTAATAATAACGTCAATCATTTTTGAAATATCATTAATTCGGAAATCACAATACATATTCAAACTATCATTGGTTGAAATCCCCATATAAAGGCAATCATCACGGAAGCCTGTTTTCCTAACAGCTTGTAGAAATGTGCCGTCATCACCTACACTGGCAATAATATTAGCGTTTCGGTAATCGCTGACAATCGTAAAGCCATACCGGTTTGCAACTTCCACTAGAGGAGCTACCTTTGAAAGCATGTCCGCATCCCGTTTGTGATACAAGAAAATATTACGTCTATTTCCCATTTTATGTACCCCCTGTAAAAAGATGAGATAATTGTAACATGATTATCCAACCGATAAATAATCTTTGGCAAAATAATGTTAGTCTGAAATTAGTTTAGCATTTTATAGAAACAATATAAAAGCAGGACATAAATTTTAGACAAAAGAAAAAGGGGGACTTACATTTCTATGAATGGAAAACGGTGGGCCGCTTTAGGGATTGCGGCAGCGTTATTTTTTGTTTCTGTGGTAATTAATTTTTTATCTGCTACTGCTTTTAAAGGAATACAAACTGATTTTACCGACTTTATGGCATCAGCTGAGCAGCCTTTTACGGAAGAGGTTGTCAAAGAAGGCAACGAATTAAAGAAAATAGTGATTCTCGATGTAAATGGTGTCATTCAGGACACAGGGGAATCAGCTTCTTTGCTTGGAAGTTCAGGCTATAATCATCAGGATTTTATGAAAAAGTTAAACTACATAAACGAAGATGATTCTGTAAAAGGGATAATTGTAAAGGTTAACTCACCGGGCGGCGGCGTGGTTGAAAGTGCAGAGATTCACGATAAGCTAGTGGAAATTCAAAAAAACAGTAAAAAACCAGTCTATATATCAATGGGTTCAATGGCAGCATCAGGAGGATATTATATTTCAACTGCTGCAAAAAAGATTTATGCAAGTCCTGAGACGATGACGGGCAGCCTTGGGGTTATTATGGAAGGCATCAATTATGAAGGTCTTGCTGATAAGTATGGGGTTGATTTTGTCACCATAAAAAGTGGCAAGCATAAGGACATTATGAGCCCAACAAGAAAAATGACAGATGAAGAACGGCAAATATTACAGTCGATGATCAATAATTCCTATGAAGGATTTGTCAAAGTGATTTCAGAAGGGCGTAACTTGCCAGTCGCCCAGGTGAAAAAAATTGCTGACGGCCGTGTTTACGATGGACGACAAGCGAAGGATTTACACCTAATTGATGGATTTGGCTACTTAGACGATGTAGTGAAGCTTATGAAAAAACAAGAAAAGCTCAAAGGTGCGCAGGTGGTCCGTTATTCAGATTCTCTTGGTTTGGGTTCTTTATTTACTATGCAGGCAAAGAAATTTATGGGTGAAAACGTTGAAATGGCCGGATTAATGCAAATACTTTCGAAGCCGAATTCTCCACGTCTCATGTATCTGTATGCAGAATAGGGGGGCTAATTAATGGAAATAAATGAATATCAAGAAACCACGACTGAAAGAAAGGAAAATTATACCGTTCGGTATGCGGGCTTCTGGATGCGCTTTTGGGCGTATCTGCTTGATTTAGTGGTCGTAGGAAGCATTGTACGGCTGCTAATTAAACCTATATTTCGATTATTGGATATTCCTTTATCAGAAACCAATATGTTTGCGCCAGTATCCATTTCATCGGCG
The DNA here is from genome assembly GCF_041106275.1 of Neobacillus sp. BF23-41. Classification (NCBI taxonomy): domain Bacteria; kingdom Bacillati; phylum Bacillota; class Bacilli; order Caryophanales; family Bacillaceae; genus Neobacillus; species Neobacillus sp. BF23-41. The sequence goes on along the minus strand of NZ_JBGBPR010000006.1, from coordinate 97,954 downwards.
GTCATCTTTTATTTATATTTCGTCTTGATGACAAAATATTTTAATCAAACCCTTGGGAAAATGGTGTTTGGATTGAAGGTAGTCGATTTAAAAAATAATCAATTGACTTGGGGAACCATTCTCTTTCGAGAATGGATCGGCCGATTTATATCGGCAACGATTATCTTTGGATATATCATTGTCGCTTTTTTACCAAAAAAACAGGGCTTGCATGATCTCTTCACTGACACGACAGTTATCCATGTGGAACGGTGAAAATAAACCTATCAACAATTGTTGGTAGGTTTATTTTTTTGTATAAAAGCAAATACTACCCGCTGAAAGGTTGTGATTGAAATTGTTTTGGGTGCTCCTGGTTTTGTCCATTCTATTGCTCTTATTCATTCTCATTCTTTTTACTAAATTAACGATCCTTATTAATTATTATCATCATAATGACAACGACGAGCTAAAGATAAAATTAAAGATATGGTTCGGGTTAATAAAATATACAATTAATGTTCCGTTAATAAAAGTGGATGATAATTCTCCTAGCATAGTTGTAGAAAGTAATACTAAAATGGGCGATTCCGCAGGAGAATCAACTAAAAAAGGCTCGAATCAAATCACCACTGAAGATGTGGAGACTAATTTATCAAATGCCAAAAAATTACTTAATCATGTGTTCGGATTACATCGTATTGTCAGGAAATTTTTTCGGAAGGTCACAATGAAAGGCTTAGAATGGAATACGCTGATTGGTCTAGGAGATGCGGCGCACACTGGGACAATAACCGGAGCAATATGGGCCTTTAAGGGGAGCATCATAGGGCTTCTCAGTCATTATTTCAAACTTAAAGAAATGCCCAAAATAACGGTTACCCCACACTTTCAAGCAGCCGTAATTCAAACAAGATTTACATGTATTATTCAGTTTCGTATCGGGTATGCTATTCTAGCAGGATTAAAACTGTTTAGATTCTGGAAGGGCGGACTTCCGCACTTTAAAAAGAAAACTAATTTTGCAAATGATAAAACAAAATCCGTTTGAAAAAGGAGGAAACAGCCATGTCTGACCACCCAATTCAAGGTTTGATGACAACTGCAATGGAAAGTTTGAAAGAAATGATTGACGTTAATACGATTATAGGGGACCCAGTTGAGACCCCAGACGGCAGTGTTATTTTGACAGTATCGAAAGTAGGCTTTGGATTTGCTGCAGGTGGTAGTGAATTTAAGCTCGAAGGATCTCAAAGTCAAGGTCAAGGTCAAGGACAAGGACAAGGAAAAGAACAAGGTCAAGGACAAAGTAAAGGTTCATCCCATCCATTTGGGGGAGGGAGCGGGGGCGGTGTTTCTATTACCCCAATTGCTTTTTTAATTGTCAACTCTCATGGAGTTAAAATGCTTCACCTAGATGAAAGCACCCATTTGTATGAGAAAATACTTGAACTTGCTCCATCAGCGATTGATAAAATTCAGCAAATGTTCTCAAAAAAGGACCAAGGCCAACAGCAAAATAGTTCGCAAGGAACTAAAAACGAGAATAAACCAAAAGCAGAGCTTGAATTATAGTAGGAAAGGTTAATCTTCCAGAGGATTAGGAAGGTTAACTTTTTTCATGTAGCTAAACAGATGCTTATGATTTTCGATTAAGTCTAAATAATTGCAAAATAGATTTTGAAAAGATATATTTACACTGTACATATTTGAAGTGAAGTGGTTTACAACAATCGCTTGAACTTGGATACGACAAAGGAGGATGTATTATGGCAAATGTAACATTTAAAGGAAACCCAATTACTCTATTAGGCAATGAAGTAAAGGTAGGGGACAAAGCGCCTAACTTCACTGTCCTAGCGAATGACTTATCAGCAGTATCATTAGAGAATACAAAGGGTCAAGTGCGTTTAATTACTTCCGTCCCATCTTTGGATACGGGTGTGTGTGATGCAGAAACACGCCGGTTTAATGAAGAAGCAAACAGCTTAGGCAACGTGAAAATTTTAACTGTAAGCATGGACTTACCATTTGCACAAAAGCGCTGGTGTGCTGCAAGCGGGATAGAAAATGTTCAAACGTTATCTGATCACCGTGACCTTTCATTTGGAGAAGCATATGGGGTTGCTATCCAAGAATTAAGACTACTGGCTCGTGCTGTATTTGTTGTTGATTCAAATGATACAGTGACATATGTTGAGTATGTTAGTGAAGCAACAAACCACCCTAACTACGAAGCAGCAATTGAAGCTGCAAAGGCTGCAAAATAGTAAAGCAGAAGGCCTCGGTATTGCGAGGCCTTTTTGTTTGCTTAAAACTTGTATAAAATAGCTATACTCGATTAAAATGGATAAGGAATTTAAAGAGGGAGGGGAAAAGATGAACGTTTCTCCAGTAGAACAACTTTTTACGCTATTTAATGAAACAGCACTTCTTTTACAGGAAGAACTTAATTGTACATATTTAGAGGCACTTGCAGAAACTGGCGAGAATTTATTTCATGGCTCTATCCTTCAGGCTGAGGTCAGCGAACTAACAGAAAAAAGGATTAAGAAACAATATGAACAGATCAATTTAAACAAATTTTCAAACGAGGAACTTCGAAAGGCATATCAGCTTGTCATTTTAAAAGGGATGAAAGAAAGTGTTCAGCCTAACCATCAAATGACACCTGATACAGTGGGGATGCTTGTCGGTTATTTAGTAAATAGATTTATGAAACAGTCAACATTCCGCTTGCTTGACCCAGCAGTAGGAACCGGTAATTTGTTAACAACTGTATTAAATCACCTGCAAAAAAAAGTAGATTCTATCGGTGTGGAGATTGATGACCTGTTAATTAAGCTTGCCTATGTTAATGCAAATTTACAAGAGCACCCTATTCAACTCTTCAATCAAGACAGCCTTGAGCCACTGCTTATCGACCCCGTAGATGCGGTCATCGGTGATTTACCTGTTGGATATTATCCGAATGATGTCAGAGCAGCGGAGTATCAAGTTAAGGCAGATGAGGGACATACCTATTCCCATCATTTATTCATTGAGCAAAGTGTCATGTATACAGCACCTGGTGGGTATTTATTCTTTATTATTCCTAATGGTTTATTTGAAAGTGAACAAGCCTCTCAACTAAGTGAATTCTTTAAAGAGCATGTCATTGTGCAAGGATTGTTACAATTACCTACGAGCATGTTTAATAATAAAAACACAGCTAAGAGTATCATCATCCTTCAAAAAAAGGGTTTAGGCGTGCAACCGCCAAAGCAGGCATTACTTGTCGATTTGCCTAGCCTTTCGAATGCAGTAGAAATGGATAAAATACTATCTAAAATGGAAAAATGGTTCCAAGAGAACAAAGGATGAACAGGGTTTAAACCTTGCTCATCCTTTTTTTTCTGAGTGTTATAAATCTTATAAAATTACCGAAATATGTGAATATATTAACATTCGTAATGTAAACGCTGCCATGTGAATTATACCTTGAAATATAATATACACAATGATTAAATGAGGAAGGAAATAATCAAGAGCGGTTTGAGCAAAATAATGTTGTACTAACAAAAATAACTCCAAACCAGTGTTGTTATATAAAAGGAGCGGTAACAAAAATGGCAAAAATTATTGCAATTAATGCAGGAAGCTCTTCCTTGAAGTTTCAATTGTTTGAAATGCCAAGCGAAGATGTTATTACAAAAGGATTAATTGAAAGAATCGGTTTGAATGATTCGATTTTTAATATTACAGTAAATGGAGAAAAAATCCAAGAAATCAGTGATATTCCTGATCATGAAGTCGCGGTTAAAATGCTTTTGGATAAACTAACCACCTTAGGAATTATCAAATCACTTGATGAGATTGTCGGAATGGGACACCGAGTAGTCCATGGTGGTGAAACATTTAATGACTCAGTGCTTATCACAGATGAAGTATTAAAGAAAATTGATGAATTATCAGAACTTGCACCTCTGCATAACCCAGCAAATCTTACAGGAATTACAGCTTTCATGAGTGTGCTCCCAAATGTTCCTGCAGTAGCTGTTTTTGATACGGCTTTCCACCAAACGATGCCAGAAAGTTCTTACCTGTATAGCCTGCCAATGGAGTATTACGAAAAGTATGGCATTCGTAAGTATGGCTTTCATGGAACATCACATAAATATGTTTCACAACGTGCTGCAGAGTTACTAGGTCGACCCGTTGAACAACTTCGCCTTATTTCATGTCATTTAGGGAATGGAGCAAGTATTGCTGCGATTGAAAGCGGTATGTCGATTGATACATCTATGGGCTTCACACCACTTGCAGGGGTAACGATGGGAACTCGCTCAGGTAATATTGACCCTGCACTCATTCCTTATATTATGGAAAAAACAAATAAAACAGCGGATGAAGTCCTTGATGTTTTGAATAAAAAGAGTGGTATGCTCGCTATGTCAGGCTTCTCTAGTGATTTAAGGGATATTGAAATTGAAGCGAAAAAGGGGAATGACCGCGCTCAACTTGCTCTAGATGTATTTGCAAACCGTATCCATAAATACATCGGTTCCTATGCTTCAAGAATGAATGGTGTAGATGCGATTATTTTCACAGCTGGTATCGGTGAAAATAGTGATACGATTAGGGAGAAGATCTTAAGAGGCCTTGAATTCATGGGTGTTTATTGGGACCCTGCTTTGAACAAAGTGAGAGGCGAAGAAACATTCATAAACTATCCACACTCACCAGTTAAAGTATTAATTATACCGACTAATGAAGAAGTAATGATTGCTAGAGACGTCGTTCGATTAGCAAATACTCATTAATAAACAGAAGGCAAAAGCTAATTTAATGGCTTTTGCCTTTTGACTTTTTATCCTTTTATTTCATTGTGATATACTGGAGATAGAAAGCCTTGCTGTGGAGGGGAATCGATCATGCCATTAACAGACCGTGAAGCAAAGGTCTTGAATGAAATACAGAATTGGGAAAGAAATTTACGTGATTTTGAGCCCAATGATTTCCAATTAACTTATGAAAAATATCTGCAACAATCATTCTTATTATTACCTGAAAAGGTTCAACGGCAATTCTTTACTGTTATTGATAGTTTGCTGTTTCATTTACATAATATGATACAAGGCTCGCAGCTTCAGATGGATGCAAAGGAGAGAATTCTTTCTGCGGGTAGGATATTCCATAAAGACTTAGATAAAGTAGAAGACTTACGCCAATTAAAAATTGAGCAATTACAATACATTGCAGAGCAGCAAATTGCGAGGCATCGTCTATACTCTTTTGCTCAAGGTGGTTTAGCTGGGACTGGTGGTCCACTTCTTCTAAGCACAGACATACCAGCAATAGCCGTTATTAATTTAAGGGCCGTTCAATTAATTGCAATGACCTATGGGATTGAGGTTAATACCCCGTTTGAAATGATGACCTCTCTGAAGGTGTTTCATACGGCAACATTGCCGCCAAGGCTTCAACTAGAGGGATGGACCTCGTTGATGGATGAATTGGAGAATCGGGATGATTATTATTTTTATAAAGGAAATGAAGAAATTATAGATATTACATGGATTGAACAGCCAGTGCAGCAACTATTGAAAGCGTTGGTTATTACATTGTTTCGAAAAAAGATGATACAAGGTATCCCGCTTGTCAGTATGGCGATTGGTGCTGGCGCTAATTATCAGTTAACGAGAAAGGTAACTGATTTAGCCCATAAATATTACCAACTTCGCTACCTAAAAGAAAAAGAGGAGTTTGTTGGATGAGTACTCAAGAACATAAAAAGGAAGCCCCAAGGACGGTTAATTGTAAAGTAATCACAGTTAGTGATACCAGAAATAGCGAAACAGACAAAAGTGGTAAACTGATGATGGACCTGCTTGAACAAGCTGGTCACAAAATTATAGATTACGTGATTGTAAAAGATGAGGCCGCACCAATTCATGATGAAATAGTAATGGGCTGTTCAAAAGAAGAAATTGATGTCATTTTAACAAATGGCGGCACAGGGATTGCTAAGCGAGACGTAACGATAGAAACCGTACAAAATCTACTAGATAAAGAAATTGTTGGATTTGGAGAATTGTTCAGGATGTTAAGCTATCAAGACGATATTGGCAGCGCTGCAATTCTTTCAAGGGCCATTGCGGGTGTGATAAAAAATAAAGCCGTATTCTCCACCCCAGGCTCAACTGGTGCAGTGAAACTAGCGATGAATAAATTAATTTTACCTGAACTTGGCCATGTAGTGAGAGAAATACAAAAAGACCTTTAATAGAGAAAACTCCCTTTTTCGATGGAGAAAGGGAGTTTTTTATTGATGGACTTTTGTTGAAAGAACTTCGTTTGCTCGGTACCATAGCCATAAATCATTAATAATCGAAGCTAGTTCCGCAATTTCTGTGTTCAGTTGACAGGAGCGAGGGAAATTACTTTCATTCGAAAGAAGTGCTTGTTTCTGATTAATTTGGATTTCTAGTTCTCCAATCCGGTCCGGGATAGAGCCGCGAACTTGTTCCCAATATAAGAGAATCTCTTCCTGTGTTTCTATGCTGTAATCAGCCAATTCCATTGTTAAATCGGGGAGCTGGATACCAAGACGTTCATCAAATGAAAAAAATTCTTTCATATAGTTGCCTCCAATCTGTTTATTAGTATTTTATTATACTATACATATATAAACCATTCTCTACAAACCTATTTTTAAGGTAAATTTAGTGTATAAAAAAGCACGAAGCATCATTGCTGCGTGCTTTTGAAAACTTCATATTTATTCGGAATCTTTGTCTGTGCGTACGACGAGAACGTCACAAGCTGCATATCGGGTGATATGTTCAGAAACACTGCCGATAAAGAACCTTTCCACTACATTTAATCCAGTAGCACCGCAGAGAATTAAATCAACATTGTGTTTTTTAGCCAAATCTCTAGGAATTCTTATTTTAGGAGAGCCGTAGTCTATTTCATATTGCACTTTTGTCAATCCTGCAACCTCCGCTTGTTTTAGATAATTTTCAAGCATATCTTTTGCAAGCTTTTCTGCCCGATCACCAATAACTGTATCGTAAGCCTCAATTAATGCAAACGTCCTAGTGTCAATAACATGGACTAATAATAGGGTGGCGTCATTTCTTTTGGCAATTTCAATTCCCTTTTTAAAAGCCCAATCTGCTTCTTTTGAACCATCAATAGCGACTAAAATATTCTGATATTGAAGTCCCATGATTTATCATCTCCTTACTTAAATTATACATTATTTAACAAGGAATAACTGTTGCAATTTTTCGAACAATAAAGAGGTAGTTTACAAAGGAAAGGAGATTGTCGGATGGTAAACCATGACCAGAATAAAAAGTTTTTGTTTGAGTTTGACGAACAGGGTACGATTGAAGTAAGCCAACAAATTATGAATTCGTATAATAGTGGTTTTATTGGCGAAGGAACAGCGATTGCTGATAATGAAGATTATTCTGGTACTGAGAGCTAAGTAAAAAATGTATTGATACTGAGGGACTGTCCAATATTGGGCAGTCTTTTTTTCTGGACATGTGTCTTGGGAATTTTTGCGATTACAGGCTAATACCCAAGAATATGCATATTCACTTGCATATTCTTTAATGTGTCAATTAATTAGAAATTGAGGAGGAGAATTATGAGTACAGAAATGTATGGAATGCCTAATAACGTTGATGTGCAATATGATTTGGTGAATCCTGCTGATGAAAGGATTCGTCCAGGGTTCGGAGGGTTCGGACATTTTGGTGGTTTCCATGGAGGATTCGGCCGTCCAGGATTTGGATTTGGTGGATTCGGCAGACCAGGATTTGGATTTGGTGGATTCGGCAGACCATTTGGATTCGGCTTTGGAAGACCCTTTGGATTTGGTTTTGGTAGACCATTTGGTTTTGGATTTGGGTTCCCATTCTTAACTGGCTTAGCAGCAGGTGCCTTATTAGCTCCAGGTTACGGTTACGGTTACGGATATCCTTACTATCCACCATACCCATACCCGTACCCATACCCTTATTATCCTTATTATTAATGAATCATTAAAACATAGGCTTTGCCATAATCGGCAAAGCTTTTGCTGTATTTTTTATGGAATTAAAATGTGTATTTGTTATCATCAACGAGAATACATCTAACTTATGAAAAAGGTTATAATAAAATTGGCTTGGTCTATTTTTCTATGAATAAAAATACTTGGAGGGAAACACATGCGGATCGGAGTACCTACGGAAATCAAAAATAATGAAAACCGTGTAGCCATGACACCTGCTGGAGTGGTCAACCTGGTGAAATTTGGTCATGAGGTTTTTATTGAAAAAGGAGCAGGGCTAGGCTCAGGTTTTTTAAATGAGGATTATGAAACAGCAGGTGCGAAATTAGTAGATACAGCAGAAGAAGCATGGTCCATGGAAATGGTGATGAAGGTTAAAGAACCGCTTCCTAGCGAATATAAATACTTCCGAGAAGGCTTAATATTATTTACATACTTACATCTTGCACCTGAACCAGAATTAACCAAAGCATTGATTGATAAAAAAGTAGTGGGTATAGCCTATGAAACGGTTCAGTTACCTAATAGAAGTTTACCATTATTGACACCGATGAGTGAGGTCGCTGGAAGAATGGCTGCTCAAATTGGTGCTCAATTCCTTGAGAAGGTTCATGGAGGGATGGGTATTCTTCTATCAGGAGTCCCAGGAGTCCAAAGAGGAACAGTAACTATTATTGGCGGCGGTGTGGCTGGAACGAATGCGGCTAAAATGGCGATTGGTTTAGGTGCAAAAGTGACCATTATTGATTTAAATCCAGATCGACTTCGTCAATTAGATGATATTTTTGGATCCGATGTGACAACCTTAATGTCCAATCCTTATAATATTGCTGAAGCAGTAAGGGAGTCGGATTTGGTCATTGGTGCTGTTCTTATTCCAGGGGCCAAAGCACCGAAACTTGTAACGGAAGCGATGATTCAATCCATGAAACCTGGCAGTGTCGTTGTCGATATTGCCATCGACCAAGGTGGAATTTTTGAAACAACTGATCGGATTACTACTCATGATAATCCAACCTATGTGAAGCATGATGTTGTCCATTATGCTGTTGCCAATATGCCTGGTGCAGTACCAAGAACATCAACCATTGCGCTAACAAACGTAACCGTACCATATGCGGTTCAAATTGCCAACAAGGGGTATAAACAAGCATGTCTCAGCAATGAAGCATTATTGAAGGGTATCAACACACTAGGCGGGTATGTGACTTATGAAGCAGTCGCAGACGCACACGGACTTGAATTTTTAGATACCAAAACATTGTTGGAAAAATAATGATTAACTAGCAAGGAGGAGGGACGGATATGTCCCTCCTCCTTTTTATAAAGGGTTTCTACGTGCCCGAAAAGAGCCAGGACCAGAGAAAAGGGTAACGTAGAGAGGTTCTACGTGCCCGAAAAGAGCCAGGACCAGAGAAAAAGGTAACGTAGAGGGTTTCTACGTGCCCGAAAAGAGCCAGGACCAGAGAAAAGGGTAACGTAGAGGGGTTCTACGTGCCCGAAAAGAGCCAGGATCAGAGAAAAGGGTAACGTAGAGGAGTTCTACGTGACTGAAAAGAGCCAGGAACTTTGAACCAGGGCACATTTGGCGTATAAAGTCTAAAATTATTAACAAAGCATTTAATAAAAATAAAACCAGCTCCTAAAAAGGAACTGGTTTAATAAAACTAAATATGTAGCCGCATTTGCCGTATTAATATAAGAAAGTTTTAAACCACCACTCCTCAAAGTGGGTGTTCTCAGAAACTTTTCTGCATGTCCTCCAGGTCTTATAGACAGAGGCTTGTCATACGAGCTCCAATGGTTAAACTCCCTTTTACAGCTTAAAGGTTAAAACTTTATTATGACTACGAACAACGCAGCTTGTATTTATATAATATATCAACTCTTCACAGATTTCAATGTAAAAAAAGTCCAAAAGAAATTATTTAATGATCTGTAACTCTTTTGGGAATTTCGTTAGGACTTTTGCCCCATCTGCTGTAATAAACACATCGTCTTCAATGCGAACACCAGCCACATTTGGTACATAGATACCTGGTTCAATCGTGTATACCATACCTTCTTCAATAATAAGGTCATTTGTCTCGGTTAGAGATGGGTATTCATGCACGCTTATCCCGAGGCCATGCCCAAGGCGGTGTGGAAAATACTCTCCGAATCCGGCTTCAGCAATGATTCGACGGGCAGTTAAGTCCACTTCGGCTGCACGAACCCCTGGAATGCTTGCTTCAATGGCAGCAAGCTGGGCTTTTAATACGGTGTCATAGATTTCCTGTTGCTTGTCATTAATGTCCCCATAAGCAACCGTTCTAGTGATATCAGAACAATACCTGTCAACGACCACTCCCAAATCAAATAAAACAAGATCGCCTTTTTGAATTTTTGTTTCTCCAGGGTTTCCATGAGGGGAAGCTGCATTTGCCCCGGTAAGCACCATTGTCGAAAACGACATTTCGGTCACACCCTTTTGTTTTAGGGCGTATTCTAAGGCATTAAGTATTTCCAACTCCGTTCTGCCTTCCTTGATTTCACTAGCACCGAATTCAACTGCGTAATCGGCCAGGGCACAGGCCTCTTCAATGGTTTTTAACTCCTTGGCATCTTTAATCATTCGAAGCATTCGTAATTTTTCTTCTGCAGAAACAAATGATGCTTGCGGGAATAACTTTGAGAGTTGTTCATAACGTTCCACATTCATATGCTCTTTTTCAATAGCTGCTTTTGCCACATGGTTTATTCTTTTATTGATGGAATTTAGAATCATTTCCCATGGATTGTCAATGTCGCTATAGCCGAGAATTTCATAGTCCCAGCCAGAACGTTTGGTATCATGGACTTCCATTCCAGGGCAGACTAGGAATGGCTCGTCCGTCTGAAAAACGGCCAGTGCAAGCAAGCGTTCATGTGGATTGGTGTAATATCCGCTTAAATAAAATACATTCTCTGATGAGGTTAGGAAGCTAACTTCAATATCGTTTTCTCTCATCCATGTTTGAAGCTTAGTTAATCGTTGATTCATTTTTACTCCCCCTATGTAATTCATGTCCTATGATGAGATTATCAATTAAAACTTGAAATGTAAACTAACTGACCACCTTGTACTTATCCTTGCTTAAAATCAATATATTAGGATTAAACTAGAGATATGGCAGGAATTCCAGTGATTGTATGGAAGTATATACTGTATGAAAACCGAGAGGAGCAAGTCTAATGAAAATTTCGTATCATGGACATTCAGTTGTACAAATTCAAACTAACGGGAAAACCATCTTAATTGACCCCTTCATAAATGGTAATCAATTGACGGACTTGAAAGTGGAGGAACTAAGACCAGATGTCATTATTTTATCGCATGGTCACAATGACCATGTCGGGGATACGGTTGAGCTGGCAAAGAAAAATAACTCCCTTGTCGTTGCTAACCACGAAATTTCTACCTTCTTAAGCTGGCAGGGAGTTAATACCCATGGCATGCACATTGGTGGTGCCCATCAATTTGAGTTTGGCAAAGTTAAACTAACTCAGGCCTTTCATGGATCAAGCTTTACAACAGAAAATAATGAACTCATCTATTGCGGCATGCCTGCTGGAATCTTATTTATGAATGAAGGAAAGACGATTTATCATGCTGGTGATACGGGGTTATTTTCAGATATGAAGTTGATTGGTGAGCGCCATCCGATTGAAGTAGCCTTCCTGCCCATAGGTGATAATTTTACAATGGGGCCTGAAGATGCAGCATTCGCAGCAAAGCTGTTAAAAGCAAAAACAGTTGTACCGATCCACTACAATACCTTCCCGCCAATCAAACAAGACCCGTTTAAGTTTATTGAGATGCTGGAAGATAAAAACGGTAAAGTACTCCAACCAGGGGAAGCCATCGAAATTTAATTGTTCTTAGGTGATTTACATACTTTTTTCCCTCCACTAAGCATAAATATGGAACAAGCAGTCTTTTAGGGGGAGGAAATAAAATTGAAAAAGAACAGATATTTACTTTGCCTGTTACTCTGTGGCATCTTGCTTTATTATGGAGCACCAAGATTATCGATTTATGCTGATGGGGCTCAAGGGATATTTTCATTAGCCTGGCTCTCATTTGCCTTAATCGTTATCGCTGGAAATCTTACTGGCCTTCTTTATAGCCCCAAAAAGCAAGGACATAAACTTCAATCGGAGCGACGAACTAGGAAGAAATCTAGGTTCTATCATTGAGAATTAAGAGTAATGTGAGAATCCGCATTGAATCAAGGCTTTCAACACTCTATAATAAAAATTATATGTAATCCGGGTTATTCTAAATAGAATAATTGGAATTTGACTATAAAGGGTGAAGGTCTTGGCCACTAAGCATGAACAAATTTTACAATATATTGATGGTCTCCCTATTGGGGAAAAGATATCTGTCAGACAAATTGCCAAGGCGATGTCCGTCAGTGAAGGTACAGCCTACCGTGCGATTAAAGAAGCGGAAAATAAAGGATATGTAAGTACCATCGAACGAGTTGGAACGATTAGAATAGAACGGAAAAAGAAAGAGAATATTGAAAAACTTACTTTTGCTGAGGTAGTAAATATTGTTGATGGTCAGGTATTGGGCGGAAGAACGGGCTTGCATAAAACCCTAAATAAATTTGTTATTGGTGCCATGAAATTAGAAGCCATGATGCGCTACACTGAGGCTGGTAACCTATTAATAGTCGGGAACCGGACTCAGGCGCATGAACTTGCTTTAAAAGCTGGAGCCGCTGTGCTCATAACCGGTGGATTTGATGCTGACGATCATATCAAAAAGCTAGCAGATAAACTAGAAATACCGGTCATCTCAACGAGCTATGATACGTTTACGGTCGCAACCATGATTAACCGGGCGATTTATGACCAATTAATCAAAAAAGAAATTATTTTAGTCGAAGATATTTTAACCCCTCTTGCTGATACTTTTTATCTAAAAACGTCGGATAGGGTGTCAAAATGGCATGAATTTAATCAACAAACTGCACACAGCCGCTACCCAGTTGTTGACCAAAACATGAAGATTCAAGGGATGGTGACAAGTAAGGACATTTTAGGTCAGGATTTAGAAGCATCCATCGATAAAATTATGACCAAGCACCCCATGTCGGTAAATGGGAAGACAAGTGTGGCTTCAACTGCACATACCATGGTCTGGGAAGGAATTGAAGTACTTCCTGTTACAGATGACTCAAACCGTTTGGAAGGTATTATTAGCAGGCAGGATGTTTTAAAAGCATTACAAATGAACCAGCGGCAGCCACAGGTCGGGGAAACTCTCGACGATATCGTTACAAATCAAATGGTATTAATGCAGGGAAAAGCAAAAGGAGAAGAAGTTTACTCTTGCGAAGTAACCCCGCAAATGACCAACCAACTTGGAACAATCTCTTACGGTGTGTTTACAACGATTGTCTCTGATGCAGCAAACCGGGTATTACGGAGCTATAAAAAAGGCGATCTTGTCGTTGAAAATATGACTATATACTTTATTAAACCTGTTCAAATGGAGAGTATATTAGAAATTTATCCGAAAGTACTTGAAGTTGGACGTAAATTTGGAAAAGTGGATGTAGAAGTTTTCAATGAAGGAATATTAGTTGGAAAAGCAATGATGATGTGTCAATTACTTGATAGAAATTAGAAAAGTGGAAGCGCCCGTTTAGCGGCGTATGAACTGGAGCGCGCCAACTGAGATAAAGGAAACACGGAGCTGCACAAGATTCGATGTTGACTTATCGTAGGGCGGAGAGCGAAGTACACTAGTCGCTGGGCGCTGGAGCTGGACAATTATCAAAGTTATATACTCTAAAAAAGCCGCTTCACCAATGGAGAAGCGGCTTCTATATTTATTTTTGCAGTTCAAAATTTTTTGCTTCCTCGATTGCGAATGGAAGGTAATGTTTATATTTTTTGAAACCGATCCAGCTAAATATTGCTCCATAAACAATAAATACTGCGGCAACTATATACATAACCGTTGTTTCGGAAATAAATAGCATGTGATTAACTCCAAATAAAAAGACAAAAAGCCCTAGGGCAATATTTGATTTAGCAGCAAGCCATTTCTTTTCTACTAAACGGTTGCTTCTGATGTATTTTGTTTTATAAAATAGATAGAAAGCAAATAGTATAGCAATTAATACAACAAGTACAAACATATTATTTCCTCCAAGCATAGAAAATCTTCTATTATTGTAACTGTAAAAACAAAAAAATACCACATTTGGTTTTTTAGTTGGTAAAGGAGCATTGCACATGATTGAGCAGATTTTAGCAGAGATTGAACAATTTGAAACCATCATTATTCATCGTCACGTCCGTCCAGATCCTGATGCCTACGGTTCACAAGGTGGATTGGCAGCGATTCTTCAAGAATCCTACCCGAATAAAAAGATTTATGCCGTTGGTCTAGAGGAACCAACCCTTCATTACATGCGCAGGCTTGATGTGATTGAAGATGAAGTATATAAGGGTGCATTAGTGATCGTTTGTGATACCGCAAATGCTGAAAGGATTTGTGACAAGCGTTATTCTCTGGGTGAAAAGTTAATAAAAATTGATCATCATCCAAATGAGGACCCGTATGGTGATTTATTATGGGTGGATACAAGCGCTAGCTCGTGCAGCGAAATGATTTATGAATTTTATTTAAACGGAAAAGACAAAGGGCTAAAAATGAATGATGCAGCAGCGAGATTGTTATACGCTGGAATTGTCGGTGATACTGGAAGATTTCTTTTTCCGAGTACGACGGAAAAAACACTGGGGTATGCTGGGGAATTAATTCGTTACAATTTTTCACGGACTGAGCTATTTGACAAGATGTATGAATTGGATACCAATATCATTAAGTTAAACGGTTTTATACTCCAAAATTTTGAGTTACAGAATAACGGTGTTGCCTCCGTTAAGCTAACAAAAGAACTATTACAAGAATACAATGCAAAACCCGCAGAGGCATCCCTCTTAGTTGGAACATTAGGAAATGTAAAAGGAATAAAGGCATGGGTTTTCTTCATCGAGGAAGCCGAACAAATAAGGGTACGGCTGCGTTCAAAGGGTCCTGTCATCAATGGAGTTGCAAGGCAGTTTAAAGGTGGGGGGCATCCACTGGCATCAGGAGCATCCATCTATTCTTGGAACGAAGTGGACGATGTATTGAAAGCACTTGACGAAGTATGTGAAAATTATTCATTTGAAAAATAGGATGTGTTAAAGACATTATTGATTTTTAGCCAAGTTGATTGGAGCGGAAAGCGAAGCGCCTGGAGCGGAAATCAACAGCTAAGTTTAACTGAGCCAACAAATAGAAAAATCGGCCCTCGTGAGAGTGAGGGTCGATTTTTTATTATTCAAACTGAATCTCTAATTGGATCGATAGGTTTGTATAAAAAACCATTTCTTTAACCTTTAGTTTATACCTTTTATCATTGATTTTAATTGGTTTATTTTCAATAATTTTTTTCAAAAGGTCCTTACTTTTGTAGACTGTTTCGATATCTTTTGCAATCATCATGCTAATATCATCTCTTACCGAGTCTTCTGTCTCCAATACACTTAAAGAATCAAGTTTATATTTTTCCCAGTTTGTAATTCTAATGTTGATTTTCTGGACTGTAAGCTGTTCAATATTTCGCTTATTAATTTCTTTATATTCTTCCTGCCAAATTTTTTTCTCTCCGTTTAAGTCAATAATTTCCTTCGCTTGTGTCCGAATTAATTCGGTGTTCTTTTCCTGCCAAACCCCATAAATATATAAAAAAATACACCAGCTAATCACACCACCTACGGCCATTCCTCCAAAAAAACGCTGCCAGGAAGGTCTTCGATATAATGGCGGGATTCTCATGATGAGATATGCTCCTGGGTTAACCAATTAATCAGGAGGGCACCAGTTTGGGCCCCGCCTAAGGCAGAGAGTATTAATAAAAATTGTTTGAAAAGATCCTTTGTATTCGCATCAAACAAACCTCTTTCAAACGTATAAACCGCGTCAAATGTCCCGCCAATCGCCGAAACAATCGCCCAAATTCGAAGCGCTGATGATAAGCGGTAAACGGTCGTTAGCGGTGGCTGTCCGGTTAGAAATGAGGCTATCCCACCAATAAGCGAACCACCAAGCACCACACCTAAGGCAATAAAGTAGCTTTCTATAAAAGCAGGAAAAAAACCAATTTCTTTCATCTCGTCAACCGCCCTTATCCATAATCAATCCCAATACTCATTTATATGGACAAACAATTACAAATATGTTTTTAAAAATAGGCAGAGTTAAAAGTCATTGTTGATTTAAAGCCAGTTGATTGTAGCGGAAATCAACAGCCAAGTTTAATAACGCCTAAAAATAAGAACATATTTTCCTTTTTTCAAATTAAGTTCTATAATAAAGGGAGAGATTATGGAATTAAGGGTGTGACAATATGTCTTTTATTCACCTACATGTATATAGTGCATATAGTTTATTAACAAGTACGGCATCTGTCCCGGATTTAATTGAAAATGCACAAAAAAAAGGCTTTTCTGCGATCGCCTTAACCGACAGAAACGTCATGTACGGAACGATTGAATTTTATAAGTTGTGTAAGAAAAATAATCTTAAACCCATCATCGGGTTAACAGTGGATGTAGAAAGTGAAAACAACAATAACGAGTCCTATCCGTTGGTCTTACTCGCAGAAAATGATCATGGCTATAAAAATCTATTAAAGATATCTAGTACGGTTCAAACAAAAACTGATCATGGGATTCCGCTCAGATGGTTGAAACATTATTCGGAAGGGCTTATAGCGATCACACCTGGACTAGAAGGAGAAATTGAGCAGTCCATCTTAAATGGTGAAGAAGAAATTGCCAGAAATATAATAAGAAAACTAGATACCATCTTCGGCAGAAACTGCTTTTTTCTAGGGATTCAAAATCATCAACTCGAACAAGAAACAACAATCAGAAATCAGTTTAACTTGATTTCAAAAGAAATGAATGTCCCGCTGGTAGCGACAAATCAGGTCTATTATTTAGAAAAAGAAGATATGTTTGCCCAAGAGTGTTTGTTAGCCATAAAAAATGGCGATAAATTGCAGGACGATCACAGAGAAAAGTTGGAAAACGATCAGTTCTATTTAAAAACTGCAAGTGAAATGGTGGATCGCTTTTCTGATGTACCGGATGCATTAGAAAATACACACAGGATTGCAAACAGATGCGACTTTAACATTGAACTGAATAAGACCTATCTGCCAACATTCCCAACGGAGAATGGAATTCCAGCTGAGGAGTACCTTGAAGTGTTGTGCAAGCAGGGATTAAGCGAACGTTTTTCTGCCCCATCTCAGGAATATTATGATCGTTTGTCCTATGAACTATCGGTCATTAAGCGAATGGAATTTAGTAACTACTTTTTAATTGTTTGGGATTTTATGAGATATGCCCGCGCGCAGGGAATTCTAACAGGTCCAGGAAGGGGCTCGGCAGCAGGTTCGCTTGTTGCTTATATTTTATACATAACTGATGTTGACCCATTAAAGCATAATCTATTATTTGAACGATTTCTAAATCCTGAGCGGATTTCAATGCCTGATATTGATATTGATTTTCCAGATCATCGGCGCGATGAGGTGATTAATTACGTTGCGGCGAAATACGGTGAACTACATGTCGCGCAAATCGTAACATTTGGAACCCTCGCAGCAAAAGCTGCATTAAGGGATGTCGGTAAGGTATTCGGGTTAAATTCAAAGGAACTGGAACATTTATCAAGGACGATTCCGTCGCGATTAGGAATAAACCTGCAAGGAGCCTATAAAGAATCGGAACCACTTAGAAAATTTATTAAGGAAAGCCCTATGAATCAAAGGCTTTTTGAAACGGCCTTAAAACTAGAAGGTCTACCGCGCCACACTTCCACCCATGCAGCCGGTGTGGTCATAAGTGAGAAGCAGCTAATTGATTTAATCCCCATTCAACGCGGGTCTAACCATATATATTTAACGCAATTTTCAATGGAACATCTCGAAGAAATTGGCCTCTTGAAAATGGACTTTCTAGGCTTACGGAACCTTACATTAATCGATTCAATTTTATCTTCTATCTATCGGAAAACTGGTAAGAAAGTAAACATCAACTCGATTCCATTAGAGGACACTGTGACCTTCAACCTGTTAGCGAGCGGAGAAACGACAGGTATATTTCAGCTGGAATCTGAAGGAATGCGCAAAGTTCTAACCCGCTTAAAACCTTCCCGATTTGAAGATATTGTAGCAGTCAATGCCTTGTACCGTCCGGGACCAATGGAAAATATCCCACTCTTTATTGATCGAAAACACGGCGTAAAGAAAGTCGAATATCCACACCCTGATTTGCAGCCTATCCTTGAGAATACATATGGCGTCATTGTTTACCAAGAGCAAATCATGCAAATTGCTTCGAAAATGGCTGGTTTTTCACTTGGTGAAGCCGACCTTTTAAGAAGAGCGGTCGGAAAAAAGAAAAAGGATATTCTTGATAAAGAGCGGAGTCATTTTGTCCAGGGAGCGCTAAGAAAAGGGTATGATCAAACACTAGCCAACGACATCTACGATTTAATTGTTCGTTTTGCTAATTATGGCTTTAACCGAAGTCACGCTGTTGCCTATAGTATGATTGCTTACCAGTTGGCTTTTTTAAAAGCAAATTACCCGGTTTATTTTATGGCCGGCCTGCTTACATCGGCAATCGGTAATGATACGAAAATAGCACAATACATCATGGAAACAAAACAAAAGGAAATCAAGATCCTGCCTCCATCCATCAATAATAGTGGTTACTCCTTTCAAGTTGAACATGAAGGAATACGTTACAGCTTAGCAGCCATTAAAAGCGTAGGGGCTGCCGCCTTAAAAGAGATCTTTCAGGCAAGGAAAAAGAAAAGATTTGTAGACTTATTTGATTTTTGCATTCGGGTTTCCTCAAAAGCCATCAATCGAAAAACGCTTGAGTTCCTGGTCCATTCTGGCTGCTTTGATGAATTTGGTGAGGATCGTGCCGTTCTGCTCGCCAGTTTAGATGTAGCGATGGAGCATGCACAAATATTTAAGCCGTCTGAAAATAATCAATTTGATTTATTTGAAGAAGAATTCATACCAAAGCCTAACTATATGCAAGTCGATCCCATTAGTCTGGAGAATAAGCTGACATTTGAAAAAGAAGCACTTGGCTTTTATCTTTCGGACCATCCGGTCTCTATTTATGAAGAGCAACTCAAACATGCAGGGGCACATGCTCTGTTTGGGATCAAAAATCAAACCCAAAGGATTTCATCAGGCGTTTATATCACCTCTATGAAATCCATTCGTACCAGGAAAGGCGATTCAATGGCCTTTTTAACGGTAAGTGATGCAAGCGGCGAAATGGAAGCAGTGGCATTCCCGAATGTTTACAAAAAATATTCGCATCTATTAGGGCATGGGAAATTTTTATTGATTGAAGGGAAAATAGAGGAACGTGAAGGGAAGCAGCAATTTGTCATTCAACAAGTTTCAAACTTAGAAGAGTGGTTACAAACTAGAACGGTTAAACAGTCAGTCTTATATTTGAAAATAGTTGAGGATAAACAGGATGAATCTTCCCTCCAGCAATTAAATCAGCTGCTAAAAGAAAATCAAGGAACTGCAGCAGTGATCTTACACTATGAAAAAAAACGGAAAACAATTAGACTGGGGTCAGAAAATAATATCAATCCTACCCCCGAATTACTGCAATTATTAAGAAATGTGCTAGGTCCAAAAAATGTTGTCCTGAAGGAATAATTCTTTACAACTTTCGAAGATATGTTATAGTGATAATGAGACAAGTGTGGTCTGACCACCACAAAATCGAACTACATATAGCGGGATGTTAAATAATCTTTTGTAAAAATTTGAGGGGTGAACTATCTTGACTTTACGGGAAGAAGCATTACATATGCATCGAATTAATAAGGGAAAGTTAGAGTCAAAATCAAAAGTTTTAGTCCGAAATGCACATGATTTAAGTTTAGCTTATTCACCAGGTGTTGCAGAGCCATGCAAAGATATTTATGAGAAACCAGAATTGGTTTACGAATATACCATGAAAGGGAACATGGTTGCAGTTGTATCTGATGGCACCGCTGTTCTTGGACTTGGTAATATTGGACCTGAGGCAGCTCTCCCTGTTATGGAAGGTAAAGCAGTACTTTTTAAAAGCTTTGCTGGTGTTGATGCTTTTCCCATCTGTTTGAACACAACTGATGTTGACAAAATTGTTGAAACTGTAAAATTACTTGAACCTACTTTTGGAGGCGTAAATCTTGAAGATATTGCTGCTCCAAATTGTTTCGTAATTGAGGAAAGATTAAAAAAGGAAGCAAATATTCCAATCTTTCATGATGATCAGCATGGGACAGCAATTGTTACGGTTGCAGGTCTTGTCAACGCACTTAAGCTTATCGGCAAAAAAATGACAGAAATTAAAGTGGTCGCAAACGGTGCTGGTGCAGCGGGGATTGCCATTATTAAATTGTTATATAGTTACGGTGTTAGGGACATAATTATGTGTGATACAAAAGGCGCCATCTATGAAGGGCGTCCACAGGGTATGAATGCAGTTAAAGCTGAAGTAGCGAAATATACAAACCGAGATAACCTTACAGGCAGCCTTGCAGATGTAATTAAAGGTGCGGATGTTTTTATCGGAGTTTCGGTTGCAGGTGCACTTACAAAAGAAATGGTAGCATCAATGAATCCAGATTCTATTATTTTTGCTATGGCCAATCCGGACCCTGAAATTATGCCTGATGAGGCAAAAGCAGCAGGAGCAAAAGTGGTCGGAACAGGCCGTTCAGATTTTCCAAACCAAGTTAACAATGTTCTCGCATTCCCGGGAATTTTCCGTGGGGCACTCGATGTTCGTGCCACCCATATAAATGAAAAAATGAAAGTCGCGGCAGTAGAAGCTATTGCCAACCTAATCAGTCCAGATGAGCTGAATTCCGACTATGTCATTCCCGGACCTTTTGATCCGAGAGTTGCTCCAGATGTTGCAGCAGCAGTCGCAAAAGCAGCAATGGAAACGGGGGTTGCCCGCATTAAGGTTGATCCTGAAGAAATAAAGGAAAAAACAAAGAGGCTCGCTATTATTGGCAAAAGTGAGTGATACGTTAGTGGGAAACAATACTAAGGTATATTTAGAGATTGTTAAGCAGTTACGAGAAATGATAACAATCGATGGATTACAATCCGGAGATAAGATCCCATCTGAACGAGAATTGTCGGAGCGCCTGAATTTCGGGCGCTCTTCCGTTAGAGAGGCACTTAGGGCATTAGAATTGCTTGGGTTAATTGAAACACGGAGGGGCGAAGGGACGTTTATTCGCGACTTTCGGGGCAATCATCTTGTCCAGCTTCTTAGTACATTTATTTTACAGGATGAAAAAGCGAAACGTGATGTTTTTGAGACAAAGTGTTATATTGAGATGGACTGTCTAAGATTAGCCTTGCAAAAAATAGATAACAAAAATATAGTGAATTTGAAAGAATGGACAAATCAAGATAACAGCGTAAATGATGATGAGTTTTTTTATCAAATTATTGAGATCGCTGATAACCATCTTTTCTCTAGAATTTGGTCTATTTTAAAAGAGTATTACCATTCGCTTGATTCAAAAAAAATTGTCAATCCTCGTCAAGACTATCTATTACTAATTGAGGCCCTGTCTGAAAAGAAGGAAGCCAAAACACTATCTGCTTATTACAATCTACGTAATTTGTCTGTTTTTAACGACAAATACTAACAGATTTTGAACTCATTTTAATTTATAGTGTAGGTTAACCAAGCCCTAAGATAGGGTATTTTTATTTCAATGGTGGTCTGACCACTATGGATGTATGAAGTTTAGCATGAATAGAAAAACTTCTTAATAGTAATAATTGGAGAAACTTGCCAGAGTTATCGTAACACAAGGGAGGTTTAATTTTTGGCGCTAAAAGATCTTTTTTCAAAAAATCATACAAAAAAGAAGAAATATGCTCAAATACCGACGGAAACTGCAAAAAATGATGTTCCTGAAGGAATTATGTCAAAGTGTCCTTCATGTAAGAAGATTATGTATACAAAAGAATTAATGAAAAATTTAAAAATATGTTTGCATTGCGGTCATCATTTTCCAATGAACTCAAAAGAACGGATTGACACTTTCATTGACGAAGGAAGTTTCATGGAAATGAATGATAATATGATTTCAAAAAATCCATTAAACTTTCCTGACTACCTTGAAAAGCTTGAAAAAGACCGACAAAAGAGTAAATTGAACGAGGCTGTTGTCACTGGAATAGGAACAGTTAACGGTCATAAAATTGTTCTCGCCATTATGGATGCCACGTTCCGAATGGGAAGCATGGGATCGGTTGTTGGCGAAAAAATTACACTAGCAATTGAAAAAGCGGATGAGTTAAATGTTCCGTTTATTATTTTTACCGCATCAGGTGGAGCGAGAATGCAAGAGGGTGCCTTAAGTTTAATGCAAATGGCAAAAACAAGTGTTGCCTTAAAAAGGTTTAGTAATAATGGTGGATTAATCATTTCGATAATGACGCACCCGACAACTGGTGGTGTATCTGCGAGCTTCGCATCATTGGGAGATTTCAACCTTGCTGAACCAGGCGCGCTCATCGCATTTGCCGGACGGAGAGTTATTGAACAATCCATCCGCGAAGAATTGCCTGAGGATTTTCAAACGTCAGAGTTTCTGTTAAAACACGGTCAGTTGGATGCAATTATCGTTCGAAATGACCTAGTTGAGAAAGTCACAAACATTCTAGAAATCCATCAACCTGGAGGTGTGCTCAGATGGTAGGAGAATTAGAATTTGAACGCCCGGTCATCGAGTTGAGAAAGAAAATCACTGATTTAAAAGAGTTTACCAAAACCGCGGATGTTGACTTAAGTTCAGAAATTAGCAAATTAGAGACTAGGCTTGAAAAGCTTGAGCAGAGTATCTATGAAAACATTAAGCCTTGGGATCGGGTACAAATTGCTCGTCTTCCAAACAGGCCGACAACGCTAGATTATATTCCCTATCTGTTTGAGAATTTCTTTGAATGTCATGGCGACCGAACCTTTGCTGATGATGAGGCAATAGTGGGCGGAATTGCTAAATATAAAGGATTACCTGTAACAGTGATTGGCCACCAGCGCGGAAGAGACACGAAAGAGAATATTCGCAGGAACTTTGGAATGCCACATCCAGAAGGCTATAGAAAAGCACTTCGATTAATGAAACAAGCAGATAAATTTAATCGACCGATTATCTGTTTCATTGATACAAAGGGTGCCTATCCTGGAAAGGCAGCAGAAGAACGCGGGCAAAGTGAAGCAATTGCTCGCAATTTGTTTGAAATGGCTGGTCTTAGGGTTCCAGTGGTTTGTATAGTGATTGGTGAAGGCGGGAGTGGCGGCGCTCTTGCACTTGGAGTTGGTAATCGTATCTATATGCTGGAGAATTCAACCTACTCGGTTATTTCACCGGAGGGTGCTGCGGCAATATTATGGAAAGATGCAGCTCTGGCTAAAAATGCAGCCGAAACAATGAAAATAACCGCACCGGACTTAAAAGTACTAGGCGTCATTGATGGGATTATTCCCGAAATTAAGGGCGGTGCCCAAAGAGACGCAATCAAGCAAGCAGAAGAAATTGATAATGTACTTAAGACAGCGTTGCAGCAGCTGCTAAAGCTTTCAGAAGATGAATTAATTGCTGATCGTTACAACCGTTTCAGGACTATCGGTGAATTTGCAATTGTCAATGATTACATCGGGGTTAATTAATATAAAGTGCTCATAACGATGGGCACTTTTTTTTTTATTCTCTGAATCCAGCTCCAGCGCCCAACTGCTAGTTGACTTCGCTCTCCGCCCTACGATAAGTCAAGCACGAATGCGCTAACCCTCTGTGTGTTTCCTTTATCTCAGTTGGAGCGCTCCAGTCCATACGCAGCTAAACGGGTGCTTCCGCTTTTTTTAAATTCACAAAATGTTCACCAGAAATCCATAAAAAGTTTGTTGATGACGCTTACAAGAGTGAATAAAGCGTTTCCAGTTAATAGATTATTCTGCCTATTATAATTACTAATACCATAAGGTTGTTATAGTTATTTCTTCATGTTATTTTATAAATATTCGAGGGTTTTATGTAAATAATAAAAGAAGTAATTTTTATAGGATCGTAGCTTTATTTTCTATTTCAAATGAGGATATACATATTTTTTTAAATTAAAAATTGAGGTGGTAACCATGAAAAAAATAGGAGTACTTACAAGTGGTGGAGATTCCCCAGGGATGAATCCAGCCATTCGTGCTGTGGTTCGGAAAGCAATTTATCACAATCTTGAGGTTTATGGTATCTATGGTGGTTATACGGGATTAATTTCTGGAAATATTAAAAAGCTTGAACTTGGTTCTGTTGGAGATATTATTCAGCGCGGCGGGACAATGCTCCAATCGGCACGCTGCCCAGAATTTAAAACAAAAGAAGGACAGCAAAAAGGGATCGAGCAGCTAAAAGCACATGGAATTGAAGGCCTAGTGGTTATCGGTGGAGATGGTTCTTACCGTGGGGCAAAAGCGTTAACAGAACATGGCTATCCGTGTGTTGGGGTTCCGGGTACGATTGATAATGATATTCCTGGGACAGAACTTACGATTGGGTTTGACACAGCTTTAAATACTGTTATCGATTCATTAGATAAAATTCGTGACACTGCGACTTCTCATGAAAGAACTTTTATTATTGAAGTAATGGGGCGAAACGCTGGGGACATTGCTCTTTGGGCAGGACTTGCTGGCGGCGCAGAAACGATTTTAATACCTGAAGAAGGCTATGACATGAATGATATCGTTGAAAAACTTCGAAAAGGGCAGGAACGCGGTAAAAAGCATAGTATTATTGTTGTTGCTGAAGGTGTGTGCAGTGGTGTTGAGCTTGGGAAGCAAGTTCAGGAGGCAACAAACTTTGATACGAGAGTTTCTGTCTTAGGTCATATTCAACGCGGTGGCTCACCTACTGCAGCTGACAGAGTTCTTGCAAGCAGATTAGGAGCAAGAGCAGTTGAGCTTCTTATTGAAGGGAAAGGCGGCCGAGCAGTAGGGATTGAAAAGAATCAGCTTGTAGATTATGACATCATTGAAGCACTTGGCCGACAACATACTTTAGATCATGATCTTTACAAACTTTCTATGGAATTATCGATTTAAGAATTTATGAATTTAAGAAATGGCAAAATTGCTTTTCTAATACGGGAGGAAAAATAAGAATGTTACGAAAAACAAAAATCGTTTGTACGATTGGTCCAGCAAGTGAAAGCGTTGAAAAATTAACACAATTAATCAATTCGGGTATGAACGTAGCTCGATTAAATTTTTCACATGGAGATTTTGCAGAACATGGTGCACGAATCCAAAATATTCGCGAAGCATCCAGACAAACTGGCAAAATTGTTGCCATCCTATTAGATACAAAAGGTCCTGAAATTCGGACAAACAACATGGAAAACGGTGCACTTGAGCTAACGGCTGGAGAAAATATTATCGTTTCCATGACCGAAGTAGAAGGAACTCTTCAAAAGTTTTCAGTTACATATCCAGGGCTAATTGAAGATGTCCATGTAGGCTCAAAGATTCTTTTAGATGATGGCTTAATTGGCTTAGAAGTAACGAATGTGGATAAATCGGCGAATGAAATCCATACCAAAATTTTAAATAGCGGCACATTGAAAAATAAAAAAGGCGTTAACGTTCCAGGTGTATCAGTGAACCTGCCTGGAATTACAGAAAAAGATACTCAAGATATTCTTTTCGGAATTGAACAAGGTGTTGATTTTATTGCTGCCTCTTTCGTTCGACGTGCAAAGGATGTTTTAGAAATCCGTCAGTTATTAGAAGAAAATAATGCTACACATATCCACATTATTCCTAAGATTGAAAACCAGGAAGGCGTCGATAACATTGACGAAATCTTAGAAATTTCTGATGGCTTAATGGTTGCTCGTGGAGATCTTGGCGTAGAAATCCCTGCTGAAGAGGTTCCACTTGTCCAAAAGATGTTAATTAAGAAATGTAATGCGCAAGGCAAACCAGTTATTACTGCGACTCAAATGCTTGATTCCATGCAGAGAAATCCTAGACCAACTCGTGCAGAAGCTAGTGATGTAGCGAATGCGATATTTGATGGAACTGACGCAATTATGCTTTCTGGTGAAACTGCTGCAGGACAATATCCTGTGGAAGCAGTCCAAACGATGCACAATATTGCTTCCAGAGCAGAATCAGCTTTAGATCATAAAGAAATACTCTCAAGCCGCAGTAAAGATACAGAACATAATCTTACAGATGCGATTGGACAATCTGTCGCACATACTGCTTTAAATCTTGATGTAAAATCGATTATTACCCCAACTGAAAGCGGTCATACTGCTAGAATGATTTCTAAATATCGTCCGAAAGCAGCGATTGTTGCGGTAACTTCCGTTGAACATGTATGCCGCCGTCTATCCCTTGTTTGGGGTGTTTATACGCAGTATGGAAGGGTTGCAACCACAATAGACGAAATGCTGGATATTGCCGTTGAAGAAAGCTTAAATAGTGGTATCGTTAAGCGTGGTGATTTAGTTGTTATTACTGCTGGTGTGCCAGTAGGTGAAGCCGGTACAACAAACCTAATGAAAATCCATGTTGTCGGCGATATTATTACAAAAGCACAAGGAATTGGCCGTAGAACAGCCTTTGGTAAAGTGGTAGTTGCCCATGATGCGAAAGAAGCTTTAGAAAAAGTAAAGCAAGGTTCGATTCTTGTGACAATTGGTACGGATCGCGATATGGTGCCAGCACTTGAAAAATGTGCGGCCGTTATTACCCAAGAGGGCGGATTAACAAGCCATGCAGCAGTGGTTGGACTAAACCTTAGCATCCCAGTGGTTGTTGGGGTAGATAATGCCTTAGAATTGTTTAAAGATGGCCAAGAAATAACCGTAGATGCTACTAGTGGAGTTATCTACAATGGACATGCTAGTGTCTTATAAGAGCAGATAAGGAAAAAAGAAGGGGAAACCCCTTCTTTTTTTTAATAACCACAAAATCATCCCCATTGGTAATATAATAAGAATAAGCGTTTGAAAGGGGACAATCTATGCGTTATTTATTTTTGTTGATCATTGTAATTCCTGCTATGGATATTGGTGTTTTACTTTTTTCAGGTAAAGCTATCGGTGTTTGGCCAACCATTGCTCTAATTTTATTAACAGGAATCATTGGGGCTTATTTAGCCAAAAAAGAGGGACTCCAGACAATCAGAAGGGTGCAGGAACAACTAAGCTCCGGTCAGATTCCAGGCGAAGCACTTTTAGATGGAATTTGTATCTTAATTGGCGGAACACTTTTATTAACGCCAGGATTTATCACTGATGTTACCGGGTTCCTATTTCTTTTCCCGCCAACAAGAAAGCCGATAAAATTTCTAATCCTCAAAGCGTGGCGAAGACGGATTAATAAAGGAAATATTAAAATCATAAAATAAGAAAAGTCAGCATCCAATTGGGGCTGACTTTTCTTTTTAAAAAGTCTCAAACCTCTTTTCCTTTTATAAAAACCCATAAATCATGAAAAACATTAGCACGATACAAGGTGCTAATAATGACAAGAGTGACTGGGCCAACAATTAATCCTAAAAGACCAATCAATTTAAAACCGACAAATAACGCAATCAGTGTGGCTAATGGATCAAGTCCAATATTAGAAGAAAGGATTTTGGGCTCCATGACTTGCCGTTGAACGATGACAACAATATAAAGAACCCCTAAGCCAATGGCAAGACCCGTATTGCCTCCAATCGCCACATAAATAATCCATGGGACAAAAACAGCACCCGTACCCAGGTAAGGAATAACATCCACTATTCCGGTTACTAAAGCGATAGTTATCGCGTAATCAACACGAAGAATAAGTAGGCCGATTAGTATAATAACTGTGGTAATCGATATCAGTGTTAATTGGGCTTTAATAAAACCAAACAGAGCCTTTTTTAAATCAACAAAAACTGACCGGCTGCTTGTTTTTGCTTTCTCAGGTAAGAGTTTGCCGCCCAATGTCGATAAACGGTACCAATCCTTACTAATAAAAAAAGTAGCCAATAAGGAAAAGATTAAAACGGTAGCTGCATTGGGAAGCCAAGCGATGATATTTGGGATAATCCCAAATAGATTCTGAATAAAATTGCCAACGGTTGAGCCAATTCTCGTTCCAACATTCTGTATATTACCAATAATCGTGTCCTGCTGCCCTGATTCAAGTTTATTAAACACACTTGTTAATTGATCATATATCGGAAGAATTTGAGCAGTAAAATATTTCTCTATATATTCAATTAACGTATCTAGATGATCTGGGACTACTGTAGACAAGTAATTTGCACCAGAGACAATCTCGGCTATTAGTAGTGTAATTAAACCTGCAAATAAGGCAAAAATAATAATAAGTGCAATAAAAACAGCTAATGCACGAGGCATTCTAGCCTTTTTTTCAAAAATATCTACAAGTGGATTAATCATAAACGCAATAATTAGTCCAATTAAAAATGGATAGGTCACTTTTGACAGAAAGTAAAAAGAGTAAAGCGCCAAAACAATAGCACCTATTACAATTAAGAATCGTATTGTCCGATATATGTACTTTAGATTCAAAGACAAACCTCCTTTAAATGTATGTTTGGTAGTTCTAGTTTAACATTTTATGAAATAAACTGCATAACTTTTCCAGATAAATATAATAGGCTTAAAAATATTACGAACATTTTATTTGAAGGTTTCGCAAGTAGATAGAACAGAAACTTATTGTAATCATTAATTTCATGCTTATGCAGATATTATGTTACGATAATTTGGATAGGGGATGGTGAGAACATGCTAAATGAGTCATTTTTATTTTTACTGTTATTGCTCGTTATTGGTTTTATTGCGAAAAACAGTTCCTTATTGGTTGCCATTGCAGTGCTCATTACCTTAAAGGTAGTAGGATTGGATACAAAGGCATTCTCATTTATACAGTCTAAAGGTATTAATTGGGGTGTCACAATTATTACAATTGCGGTATTAGTCCCGATTGCAAGTGGAGAAATTGGTTTTAAAGACTTAACAGGAGCATTTAAATCATCATATGCTTGGATTGCCCTGATCTCGGGCATGATTGTCGCTATGCTGGCAAAAGGAGGGGTTAAGTTACTAGCAGATGATCCACAGATTACAACAGCACTTGTTCTTGGCACTATTTTATCTGTGTCAATATTTAAAGGGGTCGCAGTTGGCCCTTTAATTGGAGCTGGAATTGCCTATACAGCAATGAAACTTTTTAGCTTTTTTACCTAGATTTTTTGTAAAATAATATTTTTTTGCATTTTTCGATTCCTTTTCGTTCACAAAAGTCTGATAATTGTTTATAATAGGCTTGTAAGCGTATCCTTTTTAACATAAACCACATATATATGCTGATTTGATTTTTAATCAATTTATTTCTCTAAATAGAATAGGTATTTTAATTGTTTACTTTTTACCTGAGCAATCGCTCAGTCAATTTAAAGGATGAAATAAGGGGAATAATTTTACTTAAAAGGTATGGGGAAATTTAGAATGTGAAGGAGAGATTTACTATGACAGTAACACGCGGTCTAGAAGGGGTAGTGGCAACAACTTCCTCAATCAGTTCAATTATCGATGACACGCTAACCTATGTTGGCTATGATATTGATGATTTAGCTGTGAATGCAAGTTTCGAAGAGGTAATTTATTTATTATTGCACTTAAAGCTGCCAAATGCAGAGCAGTTAGCAGAATTGAAAAAACAACTTTCTGAGAATGCAGCACTTCCACAGGAAGTAATTGAGCACTTTAAGCTATTTCCGATTCAAGAAGTACATCCAATGGCGGCACTTCGTACAGCGGTTTCTCTTTTAGGCATTTATGATGATGAAGCTGATTTAATGGATGCAGACTCAAATTATAAAAAAGCGATTCGTCTTCAGGCAAAAATGCCAGCAATTGTAGCAACTTTTGCGCGTATTAGAAAAGGTCTTGAACCAATCGCTCCTAAACAGGATTTAAGCTTTGCAGCGAATTTCTTATACATGTTAACTGGCAAGGAACCAGCACCAATTGCTGAAGAAGCAATAAATAAAGCGCTCGTATTACATGCAGACCATGAATTGAATGCATCTACATTCACAGCACGTGTTTGTGTAGCTACGTTATCAGATGTTTATTCTGGAGTAACTGCGGCAATCGGAGCCCTAAAAGGACCACTTCACGGTGGGGCAAATGAAGCTGTAATGAAAATGCTAAAAGAAATTGGCACGCTTGAAAATGTAGAGCCATACGTCCGTGGTAAACTTGAGAAGAAAGAAAAAATCATGGGCTTTGGCCACCGTGTATATCGACAAGGTGACCCACGTGCCAAGCACTTAAGAGCAATGTCTAAAAAGTTAACTGAACTAACGGGCGAACCTCACTGGTATGATATGTCTGAAAAAATTGAAAGCATTGTCACAGGTGAAAAGAATTTGCCACCTAACGTGGATTTCTATTCAGCCTCTGTTTATCACAGTTTAGGGATTGATCATGATTTAATGACACCAATCTTTGCTGTCAGCAGGGTATCAGGATGGCTTGCACATATCCTTGAACAATATGAGAACAACCGGTTAATCCGACCGCGTGCAGATTATATTGGTCCTGGAAAGCAAAAATATGTTGCAATCGACCAACGAGGTTAATATTTTACTTTTGTTAGAATAATTGGTCTAATAG
This sequence comes from Neobacillus sp. BF23-41, assembly GCF_041106275.1. Taxonomy (NCBI): domain Bacteria; kingdom Bacillati; phylum Bacillota; class Bacilli; order Caryophanales; family Bacillaceae; genus Neobacillus; species Neobacillus sp. BF23-41. The sequence goes on along the minus strand of NZ_JBGBPR010000006.1, from coordinate 67,066 downwards.
ATATGTATGAAAAGGTTAGAGACTCACCTCTCTAACCTTTGATAAGACAAAGGGTGTAAGTTTTTTAGTTTTCTTTTACATAATAGGAGGGTGAATCAACTATGTCAGGCGAAAAAATCACGGTTACAAACGGAGTATTAAATGTACCAAATAATCCAATCATCCCATTTATTGAAGGTGACGGTATCGGTCCAGATATTTGGGCAGCTTCCGAGCGAGTTTTAAATGCAGCAGTTGAAAAAGCCTATAAAGGCGAGCGTAAATTGATTTGGAAAGAAGTTTTCGCGGGAGAAAAGGCATTTAACCAAACAGGTGAATGGCTTCCAAGTGAAACGCTTGACGTGATCAGAGAGTATTTAATTGCCATTAAAGGTCCATTAACCACTCCTGTTGGCGGAGGAATTCGTTCATTAAATGTGGCTCTTAGACAAGAATTAGATTTGTTTGTCTGCTTACGTCCAGTTAGATGGTTCGAAGGTGTTCCTTCCCCGGTTAAGCGCCCACAAGATACGGATATGGTTATTTTCCGTGAAAACACTGAAGATATTTATGCGGGTATTGAATATGAAAAAGGTACTGAAGCAGTTAAAAAGGTTATTGACTTCCTACAAAACGAAATGGGTGTTAAGAAAATCAGATTCCCTGAAACTTCAGGGATCGGTATTAAACCAGTTTCGGAAGAAGGAACAAGCCGTCTAGTACGTGCAGCGATCAATTATGCTATTAAAGAGGGCCGTAAATCCGTTACACTCGTGCATAAAGGAAATATCATGAAATTCACTGAAGGCGCGTTTAAAAACTGGGGTTATGAGCTTGCTGAGAAGGAATTCGGCGATAAAGTATTTACATGGTTACAGTATGACCGCATTAAAGCGGAACAAGGTTCTGAAGCTGCTAATAAGGCTCAAACTGATGCAGAAGCTTCAGGCAAAATCATCGTAAAAGATGCTATTGCAGATATCTTCTTACAGCAAATCCTTACACGTCCACGTGAGTTTGATGTGGTTGCAACAATGAACTTGAACGGAGATTTCATTTCTGATGCACTTGCAGCGCAAGTAGGCGGTATTGGTATTGCACCAGGCGCTAACATCAACTATGAAACAGGACATGCCATTTTTGAAGCAACACATGGTACTGCACCTAAGTATGCGGGTCTTGATAAAGTAAACCCTTCTTCTGTCATTTTATCAGGTGTGTTATTACTTGAGCACTTAGGCTGGAATGAAGCGGCTACAATGGTTATTAAATCTGTTGAAAAAACAATTGCTTCTAAAGTTGTAACTTATGATTTTGCTCGTTTAATGGACGGAGCAACTGAAGTAAAAACTTCTGAATTCGGTGACGAGCTAATTAAGAACATGGAATAAGAAGGGAAAGTGAAGAGCAGATGCGGGCTGTTAATAAAAATAGCCACTTCTGCCTTTTCTAGATTCAAGTGAAACATTAAAAAGTTCAAAGGGGAGAATTAAAATGTCATTAAAACGTAAAAAGGTATCTGTTATCGGCGGCGGATTTACAGGAGCGACCACTGCATTTTTACTGGCACAAAAGGAACTTGGCGATGTAGTTCTAGTTGATATCCCACAAATGGAAAACCCAACAAAAGGTAAAGCGTTAGATATGCTTGAAGCGAGTCCAGTACAAGGCTTTGATTCTAATATTACAGGTACTTCAAATTATGAAGATACTCGTGATTCTGATATTGTCGTTATCACTGCTGGTATTGCCCGCAAACCTGGAATGAGCCGCGATGATTTAGTCCAGACAAACCAAAAGGTAATGAGAAGTGTTACACAGGAGATTGTAAAGTATTCTCCAAACTGTACGATTCTTGTTCTAACCAACCCAGTAGATGCAATGACATATACTGTATTTAAAGAATCAGGATTCCCTAAAAACCGTGTAATTGGTCAATCTGGAGTTCTAGATAGTGCTCGTTTCCGCACATTTGTTGCTCAAGAATTAAATCTTTCCGTTAAAGACATTACGGGATTTGTATTGGGTGGACACGGAGATGACATGGTTCCGCTTGTACGCTACTCCTATGCTGGTGGTATTCCATTAGAAACTTTAATTCCTAAAGATCGTCTAGAAGCAATTGTAGAACGCACAAGAAAAGGCGGCGGTGAAATTGTTAACCTTCTAGGTAATGGAAGTGCTTATTATGCGCCTGCAGCTTCTTTAGTAGAAATGTGTGAAGCAATCCTTAAAGATCAACGTCGAGTGATTCCTTCCATTGCGTATCTTGAAGGCGAATTTGGTTACGATGGCATTTACCTCGGAGTACCAACGATTCTTGGTGCAAATGGTATTGAAAAAGTAATTGAGCTTGAGTTAACTGCTGACGAAAAAGCTGCATTAGATAAATCAGCAGAATCCGTTCGCAATGTAATGCAAGTGTTAGCATAAAAAATTAAAATTGAGAAATTCGGGGCTGCAAGGGTTTCCCCGAATTTCTTTGCATTCAAATGAAATCGCTTACAACGGAGGTGGAGTTATATGCTTTTAGGTAAGAAAAGAAAGTTAGGCAGAAGGATTGAAGAAATTACTGTCGGTGAAAAATTGTCTATGACTGAAAAGATAGAAGACAAGGATATCCTCCTTTATTTAGGTTTAACAGACGATGCAAACCCTCTCTATATTCAACATGATTATGCTTCACAGACTCCTTTTGAAAAACCAATCGTTCCTAGTATTATGCTTACAGGAATGATAACCTCTGCCATCTCAAAATATTTACCCGGACCTGGGAGCCATATCTTAAGCCAAGATATTGAGTTTCCTAAGCCCGTATATCATTATGGAACCGTCGAGTTTTTGTTTGAAGTGATCGAGGTTGTAAGAGATAAACATACCATTGTGATCAGTGTCATAGGAATGAATGAAAAAAATGAGACTGTCATACTGGGAAAGGTTAAAGTTTGTCCTCCACATCGTTTGGAGGAAATACATGGTAGGGCGCTGGATAATTTTTAATAAAGATGTAAAAAAGGAATGTGTAGACGTTCCTTTTTGCGTTAAAAAGACGGTTTATAAAGCCTAAAAAGGTTTAGGCGCCAACATGTTAGTCGATAAGAACGGTTCAATTATTTTAAAAAAATTCAAACTCATTTCGATGGCTATGTCCACATTCCTTTAATGTTAAAGTTTTGTAAAACTAGATTATATGTAATTTTTATTATTATAATGGAGGTAACTTATTTGAGTGGGGGATATTATGAAAAATAAAATACTTGTTGTCGATGATGAACAGTCAATTGTAACTTTGCTTAAATATAATTTGGAGCAGGCCGGGTATGAAGTGATCACTGCAATGGATGGTGAAGAGGGGAAACATCTTGCAGAGACACAAGGCCCTGATATCATTGTATTAGACCTCATGTTACCGAAGTTGGATGGAATGGAGGTATGTAAGCAGCTCCGTCAAAAGAGTATAATGACCCCAATTTTAATGTTAACTGCAAAAGATGATGAGCTCGATAAAATATTAGGTTTAGAGCTTGGTGCAGATGATTATATGGTAAAGCCTTTTAGTCCTAGAGAAGTGATCGCCCGCGTGAAAGCAATTCTTAGGAGGACACAAGTCCAAACGGAGGCAATTGACGTAAGTGAAAAAGAGACGGGGCAACTAGTGATCGCTAATTTAAGAATCGATCCCGAAAAGTATGAGGCTTATTTTAACGACCAACTTTTGGAGTTAACCTTAAAGGAATTTGAATTACTTCTTTATCTCGCGCAAAATAAAGGCCGCGTCTTGACGCGTGATCAATTACTTAGTGCTGTTTGGAATTATGACTTTGCTGGCGATACTAGAATTGTGGATGTACATATATCACATTTAAGAGAGAAAGTTGAAGTGGATACGAAAAAGCCGGCCTATATTAAAACGTTACGGGGCTTGGGCTATAAATTGGAGGAGCCGAAAGGAGAATGACCAAATACCGAAAAGGGCTGCTAATTACACTAATCTTATTAATTATGGCGGTTTTAGTTGGATTAGGAATATTACTTGGCCAATTTTTTAAAAGCTATTACTTAGAGTCTCTAAATGAACATTTTAAAGTTGAAATCTTATGGGTCCTTTCCATCTGTCTAGGGATTGCAATAATAATAATTATTTTTCTATCCATTAGAATTACCTCAAAGTATACAAAACCAATTGAAGCTGCCACAAATGTAGCGATTGAACTGGCAAACGGAAACTACCGGGCACGAACAAAAGTAGATCGACTGGATGAAACCGGCATGCTTGGGTCATCGATCAATATGCTGGCCGAAAACCTCCAAGAACTTGTTAAAGCACAAGAAATGCAACAGGACCGGTTAAGTGCTTTAATTGAAAATATGGGAGCAGGATTAGTCTTAATAGATAGTCGCGGTTACATTAATCTCATTAATAAAGGGTTTATTGATATTTTTCAGGTGAATCCAACTGATTATTTAAATAAACTCTACTATGAAGTGATTGAATATGAAGAAATTTGTCATTTAGTAGCAGAGGTTTTTCGGACTGAAAAGAACGTAAGTGAACAATTACTTGTGCCTTTTTTGATCGAACGAAGGTATTTTGTTGTGTATGGTGTCCCGATAATTGGAACAAATAATGTTTGGAAAGGGGTACTGATTGTTTTTCATGATATAACCGAAATAAAAAAACTCGAGCAAATGCGGAAGGATTTTGTCGCCAATGTTTCGCATGAATTAAAAACCCCTGTAACTTCTATTAAAGGATTTACTGAAACATTGCTGGACGGTGCCATGAACAATAAAGAAACATTAGAAGCGTTTCTTTCGATCATTTTAAAAGAGAGTGATCGCCTGCAAACACTTATACAAGACCTGTTAGAGCTTTCAAAAATAGAGCAGCAAGGCTTCAGACTAAACATTCAAGAAATAGATTTACATATGTTATTGAAAGAAGTAATCACGATTCTTACAGGAAAAGCAGAAGCAAAGAATATCAAGCTTGAACTTTACTGCAAGCAAAATAAAGTGTTAATCAATGGCGATTCGGACCGTTTAAAACAAGTATTTATCAATTTAATCGGCAACGCAATTAACTATACCCCGCCAGAAGGGGACGTAAAAATTATCCTTCTCGAACATGGTGAGAACGTACGGGTCCATGTGAAAGACTCAGGGGTAGGAATTAGTAAAGAAGAGATTCCACGTATTTTTGAACGATTTTACCGAGTGGACCGTGCCAGAAGTCGTAACTCGGGTGGAACAGGCCTTGGATTAGCAATCGTAAAACACTTAATAGAAGCGCATCATGGTAACATAAGTGTCAGAAGTAATTTGGGTGAAGGAAGCGACTTTATTATTGAACTACATAAATATTCGATATGATTTTTGGAAGGTGGATATAAATGGAAAAAAGGAAACTTGTCCTGATTGACGGTAATAGTATTGCTTACCGAGCATTTTTTGCATTACCCCTGCTTAATAACGATAAAGGAATCCACACGAATGCGGTATATGGCTTTACGATGATGTTGATGAAAATTCTTGAAGATGAAAAGCCAACACATATACTTGTCGCATTTGATGCTGGAAAAACTACTTTTCGCCATAAAACCTTTAGTGAGTATAAAGGTGGAAGGCAAAAAACCCCACCCGAACTATCCGAACAATTTCCGTTTATCCGTGATCTTCTTGATGCTTATGGGATTTCCAGGTATGAGCTTGAAAATTATGAGGCCGATGATATCATTGGTACCCTTTCATTAACTGCAGAAAAGGATGGGTACGAAGTAAGAGTCATTTCAGGAGACAAAGATTTAACCCAACTCTCTTCCGCCACTACAACCGTCGGAATTACTCGAAAGGGTATTACGGATATTGAAGAATATACCCCTGAACATGTAGCCGAAAAATATGGACTTACACCAGAACAAATCATTGATATGAAAGGGTTAATGGGTGACCCTTCCGATAATATACCTGGTGTTCCTGGGGTAGGTGAAAAGACAGCGATCAAATTATTGAAGGAGTTTTCGACCCTCGAAAATTTATTAAACTCAGTTGAACAAGTAACTGGGAACAAGCTGAAAGAGAAGCTTGAAGAATTTAAGAACCAAGCATTAATGAGTAAAGAACTTGCTACGATTGAAAGACAAGCACCTGTGGAAGTGGATTTAGAAAACGTCGCATACGAGGGCTTTACGCGCGAAAAATTAGTAGCCTTATTTAAAGAATTAGGCTTTCATTCATTATTGGGCAAGCTTGGAGAAGGTCCAGACACGATTGAAGAGCAGGAACTTGAAGATGTTGATTTTCAAATTCCAACTGAAATAACAGAAGAACTTTTTGCAGACACTAATTATTTTTATGTTGAAATGCTGGATGATAATTATCATTATGCAGAGATTATCGGTTTCTCTCTTGTCAATGAAATAGGACATTTCTACTTGCCAACTGACCTGGCATTACAGTCAGAAGCTTTTAAAAAATGGGCGGAAGATGAGAGTAAAAAGAAAACAGTTTATGATGCCAAACGATCCGAAGTTTCATTAAGAAGGCATGATATTCATTTAAAAGGGGTCGATTTTGATATTCTAATGGCTTCCTATATCATAAATCCTTCAGATAACATTGAAGACCTCGCAGCGATAACGAAAAGATTTGATTTACATAATATCCAATCGGATGAATCGTTTTATGGGAAAGGTGCGAAACGAAAAGTCCCTGAAGTGTCAAAGCTCGGAGAACATCTTGTTCGGAAAAGTCTTGCAATGTCTGATATAAAAGAAAAACTAGAAGATGAATTAAGAAAAAATGAACAGTATGAATTATTTACCGAGCTCGAAATGCCTTTATCCCTGATTTTGGCTGATATGGAATCGTGCGGGATCAAGGTGGAACAGGAACGCCTTCAGACAATGGGTAAGGAGCTAAATGATAGACTCGTCGAGATTGAAGAGAAGATTTGTGAATTAGCAGGCGAAAAGTTTAATATCAACTCACCGAAACAACTTGGTGTAATTTTATTTGAAAAATTAAACCTTCCTTCGTTTAAGAAAACGAAAACAGGTCATTCAACTTCAGCAGATGTATTGGAAAAATTAGCAGAAGATCATGAAATCATCGAGCATATTCTTCTATACAGACAATTAGGTAAGCTTCAATCCACTTATATAGAAGGATTACTGAAGGTTATTAATCCTAAAACGGGAAAAGTCCATACCAGGTATCAACAAACTTTAACTGCGACTGGCAGATTAAGTTCAATTGATCCTAATTTGCAAAATATACCGATTCGCCTTGAAGAGGGACGTAAAATCCGCCAAGCCTTTGTTCCATCAGAGGAAGGCTGGATCATTTTTGCAGCCGACTATTCACAGATCGAACTGCGTGTCCTTGCTGATATTGCTGGTGATGAAAAGCTGATTCAGGCCTTCAAAGAGGACATGGATATTCATACAAAAACAGCAATGGAAGTTTTTCATGTCAATAAGGATGAGGTAACCTCCAATATGAGGCGTCAGGCCAAGGCTGTTAACTTTGGAATTGTTTATGGAATCAGTGATTACGGTCTGTCCCAATCCTTAGGAATTACAAGGAAAGAAGCTGGTCAATTCATTAATCGTTATCTGGATACCTATCCAGGTGTCAAAGAATACATGGATGATATTATTCACTCGGCAAAACAAAAGGGCTATGTCTCCACTTTGATGCAGCGAAGAAGATACCTTCCTGAAATAACAGCTCGTAATTTTAACATCAGAAGCTTTGCAGAAAGGACAGCCATGAATACTCCAATTCAGGGCAGTGCCGCAGATATCATAAAAAAAGCAATGATTGATATGGACGATGCTTTAAAGGACAAGGGCTTAAAGACGCGCCTCTTACTTCAAGTCCACGATGAATTGATATTTGAAGCACCTGAGGACGAATTGGAAATTTTAAAGAAGTTAGTCCCAGACGTGATGGAAAATGCCCTCGAATTGAAGGTGCCGTTGAAAGTGGACTATGCCTATGGACCAACTTGGTTTGACGCCAAATAAAAGGGGGACCCCTCAGCAATGCCGGAGCTTCCAGAAGTAGAAACCGTAAGGAAAACGTTAAAAAAATTAGTTGTCAATAAAACCATCAAAGATATCTCCGTCTTTTGGCCAAAAATCATTAAAAGCCCACTTGAAGTGGAACAATTTGTCGATGCTTTAGTAGGGGAGACCATTGTTGATGTAGGCAGAAGAGGGAAATTTTTAATCATTTATACGGATCATTTCGCGTTAGTATCGCATTTGAGAATGGAAGGAAAGTACGGGCTTTATCCTAAGGAAGAACCCTTTGATAAACATACACATGTACTCTTTCACTTTACAGATGGAACAGAATTAAGGTATAGGGACGTTCGGAAATTTGGAACGATGCACTTATATAAAAAAGGGGACGAATTCTTAACGGAACCGCTCATAGGGCTTGGCCCTGAACCTTTTTCAGAGGAATTTACGGTAGAGTACTTGACTAAGAAGGTTGAAAAAACGAATCGAAAAATTAAAACAGCACTATTGGACCAAAAACTTTTTGTGGGGCTCGGTAATATCTATGTGGATGAGGCACTTTTTCGGGCAGGTATACACCCAGAACGTATTGCTAACACATTAAATAAAAATGAACTTGCCGTTCTTCACCGTGAAATTGTTGCGACCTTAAGCGAAGCCGTCAAAAAGGGCGGAAGTACGATCCGCTCATATGTTAACTCCCAAGGGGAAATAGGTATGTTTCAGCTTGAATTATACGCATATGGTCGTAAAGGGGAAGAGTGTAAACGATGTGGAACACCTTTAGAAAAAACGACCGTAGGGGGCAGAGGGACCCATTACTGCCCGCAGTGCCAAAAGATTTAAGGGGGATAAAAAAGTAGAAAAAGTGAGAATTGAATAATATTAACCTTTGATAGGCTCCTGCCATATACTATCGTAATGATTTTGGAGGAAGGAGCCCTAGACATCATGGTTCAGTTGTTCTCACTTCTCATACTTGCTTTTGCTCTCAGCCTTGATAGCTTTAGCGTGGGTTTTACCTATGGACTAAGGAAAATGGTCATGCCGATCCGATCAGTGATTATTATTGCAAGTTGCTCGGCTATTTCTTTAATGATTGCCGTGTCAATTGGGCATGGACTTGAAAAAGTTCTATCTCCAAGTATTACGGCAAGCCTAGGGGGAATCATTCTAATTGCTCTTGGTGCATGGGTTTTGTTTCAATTTTTCAAACCAGAAAAAGAAAAAGACGTACTAGAACATGAAAAAACAATCGTAAATTTTGAAATTAAATCCCTAGGATTAGCCATCAATATCTTGAAAAAGCCGATGTCGGCTGACTTTGACCAATCGGGTACGATTACGGGGATCGAAGCTTTAATGTTAGGCTTTGCCTTGTCGCTGGATGCCTTTGGAGCCGGGATTGGTGCAGCGATGCTTGGTTTCTCTCCCTTTTATTTAGCATTTACTGTCGCGATTATGAGCTCGTTATTTGTTCTATTAGGGATAAAAAGTGGAACTTTTTTTCATAAGTTTGATTGGATCCAAAAGTTCACGTTTTTGCCAGGGATTTTATTAATCATAATTGGAATATGGAAGTTATGAATCTAGAAAGGAAAAGACCATGTCATTAGTTATCGGTTTAACAGGCGGAATCGCCAGTGGAAAAAGCACAGTCTCTAACTTTTTCAAAGAAATGGATATCACTGTAGTCGATGCAGATATAGAATCACGCCTAGCGGTAATGAAAGGTGAATCCGCTTATTTTAAGATTATTGAAGAGTTTGGCCGTGATATTTTATTGGAAGATGGTGAAATTGACAGGCAAAAGCTTGGCACAATTATTTTCCATCACGCTGAAAAACGGCAAATTTTAAACGAAATCGTCCACCCCGAGGTTAGAAAAAGAATGAGGGACCAAGTCGATCAGGCAATAAAAAACAGTGAAGAAGTGGTTGTTCTTGATATTCCTTTATTATTTGAAAGTAAACTTACGTATATGGTGGATAAAACGTTACTTGTTTATGTTGACGATGAAACACAATTAAAAAGATTAATCGAGAGAAATAATCTATCAGTTGAGGATGCCGAAGCAAGGATTCGTTCTCAGATGCCCCTGTCTGAAAAAATAAGGCTCGCGGATGCTGTAATTGATAACAATGGTTCGATCGCAGATACAAAAAAACAACTTCTTGAAATTTTAGTCCAGTTTGGCATCGATATAAATAATCTTAAGTAATGGGAGAGAAGGGCAACCTTCTCTTTTTTTCTGTTTCTAAGTTGCCTGAATTATAAAACATTTTAAAAATCCGCAGTTTATTCATCACAATTAAACCTAAATATGTTATACTAATTACAACAATACAAGTATTAAGTATGACATTAATACGAAAAGGGGATGTAAAATGAAGACGAGAGTTGCAATAAACGGTTTTGGGAGAATTGGCAGGATGGTTTTTAGAAAAGCGATCCTTGAAAATAAGCTTGAGGTTGTTGCCATAAATGCAAGCTATCCAGCGGAGACATTAGCACATTTACTTAAATACGATACAAATCATGGACCATTTCAGGGAGAAGTTATCCCTTTAGATGATGAGTTAATCGTCAATGGCAAAAGAATTAAACTATTAAGCAGTCGTAATCCAGAGGAGCTTCCCTGGAGAGAGTTTGGTATTGATATTGTTATAGAGGCGACAGGAAAGTTTAATGCTCGTGAAGCGGCGGCACTGCACTTAGAAGCAGGAGCCAGGAAAGTGATCTTAACTGCACCAGGGAAAAATGAGGATGTAACAATTGTAATGGGTGTTAATGAAGAAATGCTTGATATCAAGCATCATGACATTATCTCTAATGCATCATGTACCACCAACTGCCTTGCACCTGTTGCAAAGGTGTTAGATGAAAAGTTTGGCATTGAATGCGGATTAATGACAACGATTCATGCCTATACAAATGATCAAAAAAATATCGATAACCCTCACAAAGATTTACGAAGGGCTCGTGCATGTGGACAATCTATCATTCCAACAACAACAGGAGCGGCCAAGGCGATTTCACTTGTGTTACCACACTTAAAAGGTAAATTACATGGGATGTCACTTCGTGTGCCAACACCAAACGTGTCACTTGTTGACTTAGTAGTTGATCTTAATCAAGATGTGACCCTTGATGATGTCAATAACGCATTTATTGAAGCGGCAAATGGCCCATTAAAAGGCATTTTGGATTTGACGATGGAACCATTAGTATCCGTTGACTTTAATACCAATGAACATTCTGCCATCATTGATGGTCTTTCTACAATGGTGATGGGAACAAGAAAAGTAAAGGTTTTAGCATGGTATGATAATGAGTGGGGGTATTCTTCACGTGTCGTGGATCTCACCATGTATGTTGCAGAGGAAATAGCAAAATCATCACAAATAAAGGTCGGATAAAATGCTGTCGATAGACAGCATTTTTTTTGCCTTGCTTGAGCCATCTGGGTGTTTTTTGCATAAAATAGCTTTGATTTAGTGTGTTTTTATCGAATGAAAAATGGAACATGCCCATTAACCTTGTTACAAAATAAACATATAAAGTTTTTTATATTGATAGGTTGCAAAAAAAATATAAACAAAGTATACTAGTCATCGTGAACTTCTTGAAATCAGGTAGCTATTAATTACTTAAAGGGTTAGGACCTCTCTGGACTAACTTTCCCCCGTGGTAGTTACTCGGATACCGTCAATAACAGGATTTCAAGGAAGAACATAAAAGGTTAGAGGGGGAAAAATGAATATGGAAACAATGGGACGTCACGTAATCTCTGAGCTTTGGGGATGCGACTTTGAAAAATTAAATGATATGAATTTTATTGAAACAACTTTTGTTGAAGCAGCTCTTAGATCAGGTGCGGAAATCCGTGAAGTAGCATTTCATAAATTTGCCCCACAAGGTGTAAGTGGTGTGGTTATTATCTCTGAATCACATCTTACCATTCACAGCTTCCCTGAACATGGATATGCCAGCATAGATGTATACACTTGCGGCGATTTGAATCCTAATGTTGCGGCCGATTATATTGCTGAGGCATTAAATGCACAAACACGTGAAAATATTGAAATTCCGCGTGGCATGGGTCCAGTTCATGTAAAACAGGCAAAAGTTTTATAGTCACTATAAAAACAATTAACGTAGAGGTGTATTTATACATACACCTCTTTTTATATTTTCTATACTAATGTTGTACAATAAGAACAAAGCTACATCATGGGAGGAATAGTATGGCTATGTTAGGTAACCTATTTATTCGTTTTAAAAAGCAAATTGAGACTTCAGATCAGATTAAGGATGATTCCTTAAAAACGCATTATTATAAGGCGATGTTTAATCAATTATTTGCATCTGTTGAAAAGTTATTCCATGAAGATGCTGATTGCCGGGTCACCACGGTTTCTAAAGAACATGGAGAAATTGCTGTTGAAATCAGTAAACCAATCCCCTGCTTTCTAATTGTTACAATTGTGGGAGTAAAGCCAATGGAAACAGCGGTAGACTTTAATATTTCATCTGAAAAATTTTCCTTACTCGGCACCTATCCCGATTTAAAAAAGCGGATTAATTATTATTACGAGCGAATTAATCAATTACATACCTTTATAGGAATAAAAAACTCCTAGTACTACTACTTGTATAAAGATAGTCTTTTTTATAAGATGAAAGTAAGCGTTTTTGTTCGGGAGTAAAGTGTAGATTTGGAGTTGATTACAATGAAATGCCCATCTTGTCAAAATTATGGTACACGCGTCCTCGACTCTCGCCCAGTTGATGAAGGTCGAGCAACACGGAGGAGACGCGAATGTGAAGAATGTGGGTATCGTTTTACTACGTTTGAGAAGATTGAAGAGATCCCGCTGATTGTAGTCAAGAAAGAAGGTACCCGAGAAGAGTTTAGCCGTGATAAAATATTACGTGGCTTGATTAAGGCATGTGAGAAGCGGCCGGTGGCCTTAAAGGAATTAGAAGATATAACGCATGGTGTTGAAAAGGATCTGAGGAGTCAGGGTATTTCTGAAATAAAAAGTGAAGCAATCGGTGAAATGGTCATGGACAGGCTGGCACATGTGGACGAAGTCGCCTATGTACGGTTTGCATCCGTTTACCGTCAGTTTAAAGATATTAATGTTTTTATTGAAGAATTAAAAGAATTAATCAAAAAAGAAAAATCTTAAGAGCTAAAGAGTTTTTGGTCTTTGGCTCTTTTTGCTTAGAAAAGCGGAAGCTAGACAGTTTTTAATGGTAACAAGAAAGGTTGGAGTGATATGGCGCAGCATTGGCAGGAAATTCTCCCTATCGACCGTTATATAGTTGCGGCTGATGGGCTGTTGCATGAGTATGACCGTAAAGTGCTGACGTTTTTATATCAGCCCTTGATTGGGTCAACTTGCTTTAGTTTGTATATGACGCTCTGGGCGGAGTTAGAGGAAAATCGGCTCTGGTCTGAGTCTTCCACTCATCATTTATTGATGAATCTCTTAGAGATGAACTTAAAGGATATTTACGAAGCCAGATTGAAGCTTGAAGGCATTGGTTTATTAAAGACGCGTGTCAAAACAGATGAAGGGGGACGGTCCTTCATCTATGAACTGCATCCACCTTTAAGTCCTGAGCAATTCTTTTTAGATGGGATGTTAAATATTTATCTTTATCGAAAAATTGGAAAAAACCATTTCTCTCGTCTGAAGCGCTTTTTTAGTGATCAACAAAAGCCAAGGGAAGACGAGTATGTAGATGTTACAAGAGCCTTTCAGGACGTGTTTGCATCAGGAGCCCCTGGCAGTATGCAATATATTCAAGCCCTTTCCGAAGAATTACAAGAGGAAGAAAATCAACAGTTTATTGGTCGAAATGAGCCGAGTCCGATCCAAATTGGTGTGGACACGTTTGATTTTGATTTGTTAACAGCAGGGCTGAATGAATCACTTGTTCCCAAAAAATCGCTAACACCAAAAGTAAAAACTGTAATTAGTAATCTTGCATTTCTGTACCAAATTGATGCAATCGAAATGAAAAATTTCATCTTGGGTGCTATTAACGAGCATGAAGAAATTGATATTGAGGACTTGAGAAAGGGGGCTCGTGATTGGTATCAATTTGTCAATTACGATCAACTTCCGAGTCTTATTAACCGAACACAACCAATCGTTCATCAAACTCAAATAACCGAACCTAAAACACAGGAAGAAAAATTAATTCGCTCTTATGAGACGACCCCGCCACTCATCGTTTTTAAAGAAATCTCGGGCGGTGTTGAACCTTCGAATGCCAATTTGAAAACCTTAGAAGAGATCATGATTAAATATAAACTTCCCCCAGGTGTGGTAAATGTCCTAATTGAAGTGGTTATGAGAAAAACGGACATGAAATTTACAAAGGGTTTTGTCGAGTCAATCGCTAGTCATTGGGCAAGGAAACAAGTGAAAACGGTGAAAGAAGCGATGGAGCTCGCGAAGAATGAGGAACATAAGGTAACAGAAAGCAAAAAAACTACAAGATCGTCTAATAAAAAACCAATTCGGACAGAGTTAATTCCTGACTGGTTTGATGAAAGTACGAAAGATGCAGACAAAGATCCCGCGCAAGGAAACAACAGTGAAGTTGAAGCGAAAAAGCGTGCGATTGAAGAAAAGTTAAAAGCGTTTCGCAAATAGGGGGTGACCAAAATTGGAAAAAATCAATCGAACATTGAAAAGATTAGCTTCTAATGAAAGCTTTCAAAAACGATATGAACAACAACGCAGGCAAGTTCTTGAAAATCCGGATATTCAAGCCTTTTTAGCACAACATCAAAATGAGATTGATCAATCCATGATTGATAAAAGCATGAGTAAACTGTACGAGTATACGAACCAAAGCAAGGAATGCCACAAATGTGAAAGTCTGGATAGCTGCATCAATTTCATGAAGGGATATCACCCAGAATTGGTATTATCTCGAAACTCCATTGATGTTGTTTATAAACGCTGTCCTCGAAAAATCATGGCAGATGAAAAAAAGAAAAATGAAAAACTAATCAAAAGTCTATATGTGCCAAGAGACATACTTGAGGCCACCTTTGAAGACTTTGAAGGAGACTCAGGCAGGCTGGATGCCGGAGATAAGGCTGCAACCTTTTTAATGAATTATGAGGCAGGTAAAAAACCAAAGGGCCTCTTTCTTTACGGGAAATTCGGTGTCGGGAAGTCCTATCTATTAGGGGCAATCGCCAATGAATTGGCAAAAAAACAGATTTCTTCGATGATTGTCTATGTCCCTGAACTATTAAGGGAAATGAAAAGTTCGATTGCAGATTCAACTTTGAATGAGAAAATTGAAGCATTAAAAAGAGAACCGATTCTAATGCTTGATGATATTGGTGCAGAAGCTGTCTCGAGTTGGACAAGAGATGAAGTTTTAGGGCCAATTTTACAGTTCCGTATGCTTGAAAGTCTGCCGACATTTTTCACCTCAAACTTTAATTTTGGGGAGCTGGAGCATCATCTAACCTACAGCCAGCGGGGCGAAGAAGAGAAAATGAAAGCCCGACGAATCATGGAGAGAATCCGCTCCCTGAGTGTGCCAGTGATGGTCGATGGTCCAAATAGACGGGAATAAAACGTGTTTTCCGGATTGCTGAAACAGGTCAGCAGTCTTTTTTTTGTATTTTTTTCTGTAAATAACAAAAGCAACTGTCAGCTAACTTCTATTTTAGCCAAGTCCCCCATATATATTAACAAAGATTGGCTTAAAGGGGGGATTTGGTTGGCGGAAATCATCTTCCAAAGCAAGCTGGATGCTCAAAAGTTTTATTACCACTTGCTGGAGTACTTACCAAATAATTATGATAAAGAAACTATTCTTCTAATAGAAGATCAACATATAGTAAAATTTTTAGGTAGCTTCTTATCCATTGAAATTTCTACTATGGTTAAAAATGCATTTTACGAATTTATTACGAACATAAAACGTGACGATTGGTTCAGGGAAATATTAAAAAACCGTTATTTTTATGAGGATCTAGAAGTACAACAACAAATAATGGAAATTATCTATTCCATTATTGAAGGTCAAAGAGAAGATCTGATTGTCTTTTTGAAGGATTCAAATGAAGAGCCTAATATTAAAGCTGCCATCGAGTATATCTTTCAGGATGATATTTCTTTTTCGTTTGACTCCTTTCATAAATTTCGTTTGCGGCCATACCTCCAGTTACTGGAAGGTTATGTTGAGATTGCCATTGATGAATATAAAATGGAGCAGGAGTATCAAATGTTTGTGCAAATGCTCAGGGACTTTTTACTGAACAGGGAACCAAAAATGGACGTTCTTCATTTATTGTTTGACGAGGAAATTACTTTTTATAACGACCAGTTTGTAGAGATGAAAAGAGCTGAATTAATTAGATTGATTGACCGAAAGTTACTTGTTAATCATCCCGTTTATGTCGATTCTGCTTCCATTGCACCACTTTTATCGCTTGCGCCTACAACTATTTTTCTGTACACAAAAGACCCAGAAGAACCCTTGGTTCGAACAATCAAAAACATCTTTGAAGAAAGAGTAACTGTGAAATCGTTTGCGTCCATCCGTGAAGTTAAAAAATGGGCGGCAGATAATAATTCTTCGGAACACCATGCTTGAGGTACAGGAATTTTTGTAATAATTTGTTTTTGTAGGTTGATGTCCCTTGATTTTTAGGGAATTAGTCATTATAATAACGTACATAGAATATTCATAGCAAAAGTAATGATAAGGATAACAGTATTTTTTACGGTTTCTAGAGAGGGAGGACAGGGCTGAAAGCCTCCTAACACGAAAATAATACTTACCACCTTTAAACTTCAGCAGTGAACACTTCATGTTTCCGTGAAGTCAGTAATTGTTGACGGCCACAGCCGTTAACTGACCAAAGTCATTTTCAATGTGTGTCATTCGAAAATGAAAAATTGGGTGGAACCACGTGTTTATCAAAACTCGTCCCTATTCCAGGGACGGGTTTTTTTATTTTTCAATAAAACTAGGGAAAATGTCTAGCTGCAGCGCCTAGGGGCTCTATGGTCTACTGCCAATCCGTCGAGAAGGTTAAAGAACAACCTTCCCGCCGGCTTGTCATATGCTTGGCTACAGAAAGCTACCGCTTTCTGTACGCATTAAGGGAGACTAAGTCGCTGGCGGCACTTCGCTTGCCAGTGACAAATCTCCCTATATCGCCCCTGACCAAGGCGCTTCCGCTTTTCTAATTACAAAGGAGGAATTACCATGTCAGACGTTGTTAAGATTTCGTTTCCAGATGGGGCAGTAAAGGAGTTCCCACGTGGAACAACAACGGAAGATATCGCCGCTTCCATCAGCCCCGGCCTAAAGAAAAAAGCGATTGCCGGTAAATGGAACGGTCAACTATATGATCTTCGCCGTCCAATTAATGAAGACGGTTCAATAGAAATCGTCGTCCCTGATTCCGTAGACGCATTAGAGATTTTACGGCACAGTACAGCACACTTAATGGCACAGGCTGTTAAAAGGCTTTATCCTGGGGTGAATTTAGGAGTAGGTCCTGTTATTGAAGGTGGTTTTTATTATGATATGGACCTTGAGGAATCATTAACTCCAGAAGATCTGCCAAGGATTGAAAAGGAAATGGCGAAAATCGTCAATGAAAATATTGAAATTGTTCGCAAGGAAGTAAGTCGTGCGGATGCTGTTCAGCTATTTAAAGAAGCGGGTGACCCTTACAAGCTGGAACTAATCGAGGCGATTCCTGATGAGGAAACAGTGACAATCTATGAGCAAGGTGACTTTTTTGACCTTTGCCGCGGTGTCCATGTTCCATCGACAGGAAAAATCAAAGAATTTAAATTGTTAAGCATTGCGGGTGCCTATTGGCGCGGTGACAGCAAAAATAAAATGTTACAGCGTATTTACGGAACTGCCTTCTTTAAGAAAGAGGATTTAGCTGAGCATCTTCGTTTGCTTGAAGAAGCGAAAGAACGTGACCACCGTAAAATTGGTAAAGAGTTAAACCTTTTCACTAGTAACCAATTGGTAGGACAGGGATTACCGTTATGGCTTCCGAAAGGCGCAACAATTCGTCGTGTGGTTGAACGTTATATTGTTGATAAAGAACAGCGTCTGGGTTATGACCATGTGTACACTCCGGTCATGGGCAGTGTTGATTTATATAAGACTTCAGGTCACTGGGATCATTACCAGGAAGATATGTTCCCAATCATGGAAATGGACAATGAACAATTGGTTCTTCGTCCAATGAACTGTCCACATCATATGATGGTGTACAAGAACAGCATTCACAGCTATCGTGAACTTCCAATCCGAATTGCCGAACTTGGAACAATGCATCGCTATGAAATGTCTGGTGCCCTTTCAGGACTACAGCGGGTTCGTGGAATGACTTTAAATGATGCACATATTTTTGTTCGTCCTGACCAAATTAAAGATGAATTCAAACGGGTTGTTAACCTAATCTTAGCGGTCTATAAAGACTTTGATATTAATGACTATTCCTTCCGTTTATCTTACCGTGACCCGCAAGATACTGAAAAGTATTTTGACGATGACGCGATGTGGGAAAAAGCACAATCGATGCTGAAGGATGCCATGGATGATCTTGGTCTTAACTACTATGAGGCAGAAGGAGAAGCTGCATTCTACGGTCCTAAGCTTGACGTTCAAGTTAAGACAGCTCTAGGGAAAGAAGAAACACTTTCCACTGTTCAATTAGACTTCTTATTACCGGAACGTTTTGATTTAACATATGTTGGCGAGGACGGCAAGCAGCATCGTCCAGTCGTTATCCACCGTGGAGTTGTGTCAACAATGGAACGATTTGTTGCCTTCTTAATTGAAGAATACAAAGGCGCTTTCCCTACTTGGCTGGCTCCAGTACAGGTACAGGTTATTCCAGTATCTCCTGGTGCGCATTATGATTATGCTAAGCAAGTACAGGAGCAACTTCAAAATGAAGGCTTACGTGTCGAATTGGATGGCCGTGATGAAAAAATCGGCTATAAAATTCGCGAAGCTCAAATGCAAAAAATACCATATATGCTGGTTGTTGGTGATAAAGAAGTCGAAGACCAAGCTGTCAATGTCCGTAAATATGGTGAACAAAACTCAGAAACAAAGCCATTTTCAGAGTTTTTAGCAGCAATCGTTGCTGAAGTGAAAAGAGGATAATTTTTATTCGGAAGAGGGAGCAATCTCTCTTTCTTTTTTTAAAATAAAAAAATATATTGAATAATTTTCAGTTTCTTGCTAAAATAAATTTCGTTGTCAAAGGAAATAGTTTGTTTGACATTACGTCTTTGCTTATGTTATATTAACTAAGGTGAAAAATTGAATACTTGTTTTTGGGAAAAGAAGAAGCACCCGCTTCTCACCTGATTGACGCAATTGGCAGTTGGCAGGTTTTACGTGAACTTTTTAGTTTTATTACTTATGTTCTGTAAAGTGTGGGTGCATTCATCCGCACTTTTTTGTTTGTTCACTTTATAGCACTGCTAAAAAGCTTTAATACCTGTTGATTCAATAGGGTGTCAGACGTTTAGGTTGAAAAGGGTTCCTTGTGATTTTCTTGACCAAAACGTTGTATTCGTGATAAAACCTTGGAGGTGGCTAATTATTAGCAAAGACATGTTGTTAAATGAGGGCATTCGCGCTCGCGAAATCCGCCTAATTGATCAAAATGGCGAACAGTTAGGGATTAAAACCAAAACTGAAGCCTTAGAGATTGCCGGAAGAGTGAATCTTGATTTGGTACTAGTAGCACCAAATGCAAAGCCTCCAGTCGGCAGAATTATGGACTATGGCAAGTTTAAATTCGAGCAGCAAAAGAAAGAAAAAGAAGCTCGGAAGAATCAAAAAATCATTACTACTAAAGAAGTTCGTCTCAGCCCAACGATTGATGAGCATGACTTTAATACAAAGTTACGTAATGCGATTAAGTTCTTGGAAAAAGGCGACAAGGTAAAAGCTTCAATCCGTTTCAAGGGCCGGGCGATTACACATAAAGAAATTGGTCAACGTGTGTTAGACCGTTTTTCAGAAGCGTGCAAGGAAGTTGCAACGATCGAATCCCATCCTAAAATGGATGGCCGGAGCATGTTCCTGGTTTTAGCACCTAAAATCGACAAGTAATAAGGAGGATATCCCAAATGCCAAAAATGAAAACTCACCGTGGCGCTGCAAAGCGTTTCAAGAAAACTGGTTCAGGTCAACTTAAACGTGACCACGCTTATACAAGCCACTTATTTGCTAACAAATCTACAAAAGCAAAGCGTAAGCTTCGCAAAGCATCCCTTGTTTCTAAAGGTGATTTCAAACGCATTCGTCAAATGTTAACTTACATGAAGTAAAAATTTAGTGATCGATTTATATATTGGAGGGAAATTACATGCCACGTGTAAAAGGCGGTACAGTTACGCGCAAGCGTCGTAAAAAAGTTCTTAAATTAGCAAAAGGTTATTACGGTTCAAAACATACATTATACAAAGTTGCTAACCAACAGGTTATGAAATCATTAATGTATGCTTTCCGCGATCGTCGTCAGAAAAAACGCGACTTCCGCAAATTATGGATTACTCGTATCAATGCAGCAGCTCGTATCAACGGTCTTTCTTACAGCCGTTTAATGCATGGCTTAAAGCTTGCTGGTATCGAAGTAAACCGCAAGATGCTTGCTGAATTAGCAGTAAGCGATGCAAACGCATTTGCTGAATTAGCAAACGTTGCAAAACAAAACATTAACAAGTAATTAGAAAAGCTAAAAGCGCCCTTAGGCGCTGGAGCTAGACATATGTAAAGGCCATTCTCTTTGATGAGGATGGCTTTTTCTATAAGGGGGTATTGGATATGAAAATATGGTTATTGGCCTATCTAATCATGAATATCGCAGGACTCGTGATTATGTGGGAGGATAAGAAGCGGGCAAAAAAACATGAGTACCGAATCCGAGAGAGGACCTTGTGGCTAGTGGCATTATTTGGTGGTGCTGTCGGTACGACGGCAGGGATGCAGCTTTACCGCCATAAAACGAAGCATCCATCGTTTAAAATTGGTTTTCCTGTCCTAGCAGTAATCGAACTCGTTCTTCTCATAAAGTTTCTGCTATAAAAAGAGCATGAATGGCGGCTAATCCTGCAAAAATTCCTTCACCGGACTTTTCCAATGGATTTCAGCATTCGGATAACACTCAAGGATTTTTTTATCCATATAAAAAAAGTCATCCTTAACTAGCCCTTTTAGCGAGACTGCATTTTCAGGCCAGATGATGATCGAGACGACATCAAAGGTGTTGTCGGCAGGACCCATGTATTTCTCACCAGCAAATATAGCACCTTTATAAGTAAGTAAGAAATTCTTTCTGACATCCTGATCATCAATTAATAAAAAACGTTTATGTTTACGAGCAGCTTCTAGTTTTCGTTTCGATGTAAAAAGGGATTTTAACACATAGCTAAATAAGAAAAATAGGAAAAACAACAATACGAAGCGCAGCAACCATATCATGGCTAAGCCTCCTGTATCTTTTTCCTAATTATACGAAACAGCCCGAAAAAAGTTTCAATCATTTCTCAGTTTGATATAATTTTTCCATAAGGAGTGATGGAACTATGCAACTAGAAAAATTGTTTCACATGCAAAAAGCATTAGATACTCATATTGAAGAAAAGCACAACTTGCAGGACCAAGATTTATTTGATAGAAAGGTACTGGCCTTACTTGTTGAAATTGGTGAGTTGGCAAATGAAACACGCAGCTTTAAGTTTTGGAGTGTTAAGCCGTCTTCAGCAAAAGAAGTCATTTTAGAGGAATTTGTTGATGGGGTTCATTTTATTTTATCGCTCGGTATTGAATGTGGCTTTGATGCGGTGAAAATTGATTTGAATGTTCAGGAGTCATCTGTGAATGTGACAGAACAATTTTTAAGCGTCTATGACAGGATTAGTATTTTTCAAAGCAGCAAATGTTTGGATGATTACATAAAGTTATTTAAATCTTACTTGCAATTAGCTTTGCTGCTTGGATTTACGAATCAAGATATTGAAAGAGCATATTTCCAAAAAAACGAAGTAAATTATCAAAGACAGCAAAATAACTATTAGCAGAAAAATTGCGGGTTTATTGTTATTTTCTGTATAATAAAGGTCGAACAAACATAAAAGGGGGCTAATAAATGGTAAAACTAGATGAAACCTTGACGATGTTAAAAGAGTTAACCGATGCCAAAGGGATTCCCGGCAATGAGCGTGAAGTTCGCGAAGTTATGGAAAAATACATAGCTCCATTCGCTGATGAAATCACAACCGATGGACTTGGCAGTTTGATTGCACAAAAGGTAGGTAAAGAGGGCGGCCCGAAAATCATGGTGGCGGGTCACTTGGATGAAGTTGGGTTTATGATTACTCAAATTGATGACAAAGGTTTCCTTCGTTTTCAAACGGTTGGCGGCTGGTGGGGGCAGGTAATGCTTGCACAGCGCGTGACGATTGTTACGCGAAAAGGAGATGTAACCGGAATTATCGGTTCTAAGCCTCCGCATATTTTATCAGCGGAAGCTCGCAAAAAACCGGTTGAAATTAAAGATATGTTTATTGATATTGGTGCATCTAGCCGCGAGGAAGCCGCTGAATGGGGCGTTCGTCCAGGCGATATGGTTGTACCATATTTTGAATTTACAGTGATGAACAATGAAAAAATGCTATTAGCCAAGGCTTGGGATAACCGGATTGGCTGTGCAATTGCCATTGATGTCCTGAAACAATTAAAGGGTGTAGATCATCCGAACGTTGTTTATGGGGTAGGTAATGTTCAAGAAGAGGTAGGTTTGCGTGGTGCCAAGACAGCCACTGCAAAAATCAAACCGGATATCGGCTTTGCTGTTGATGTCGGTATTGCTGGGGATACACCTGGGATTTCGGAAAGAGAAGCAATGAGTAAGATGGGGAAGGGACCACAAGTTGTTATCTATGATGCCTCACTAGTAGCGCATAAAGGTTTACGTGATTTAGTGACCGATACAGCCGATGAATTGAACATCCCCTATCAATTCGAGTCCATTCCTGGCGGTGGTACGGATGCAGGGTCAATCCACTTGACACATCATGGAGTGCCGGCACTTCCGATTACGATTGCGACGCGCTATATTCATTCACATGCGGCTATGCTCCATCGTGATGATTACGAAAACGCAGTGAAGTTGATTGTCGAAGTTATTAAGCGCTTAGACCGAGAGACTGTTGATAAAATTACGTTTGAATAACTTTTTGTGGGGTCCCCGGTTGAACTTTGCCGGGGATTTTTTTAAATAAAAAACTGCCGATGGGTAATCGGCAGCTTCAACAAATGATTACTTTAACCCACTCTCAAGGGTTGTAAGCATTTCTTTTTTCTCATCTTCGGATGAATTTTTCCAAATGATTTCAAATAAAACACCAAGACCTGGGAGCATTTTTTCTTCCCCATTTTGAATGGCATCAACAATGGTATCTTCTAATTGATCTTGTGTATTTCCCGAAACATTGTGAACAATGGCATTACGTAAATTTAAATTCATGTATATGCACTCCTTTTTATCCTGTATTTCTTAAATAGTTTTTCTACTTTTGGTTTTATTATGTATTTTTGTTAGGCTATAATTAAAAAATCATCGTTATTGTAAAAGGAGAGCGGGTTTTGAAATATATTGAATCGATAAATAACCCTAAAGTAAAACAGTGGAAAAAGCTTTTAACCAAAAAAGAACGGGATAAGTCAGGAACATTTTTAGTTGAAGGCTTTCATTTAGTGGAGGAAGCGCTAAAACAAGGTGAGCAAATTGTAGAAATCATTGTTTCTGAAAAAGTAGATTTACCTTCCCGCTTCGATACTGGTTCGACGACAGTAATACAAGTCACCGAAGAGATATCGAATGCATTAACAGATACAGAGGCACCACAAGGAGTTTATGGTGTTTGCCAAATAGCAAATGCTGAAGTGGTAGATGCCAAAACCTTCCTATTTATCGATGCCGTTCAGGACCCAGGAAATCTCGGAACAATGATCCGCACAGCAGATGCAGCAGGGATCGACACCGTTGTGGTAGGACGGGGAAGTGTGGATATTTACAACTCAAAGGTCCTTAGGTCGGCACAAGGAAGCCATTTTCACCTTCCGATAATAACAGGCGACCTTCATGAATGGATGGACAAACTTCAGGAAAAAAATATTCCTGTATACGGTACAGCACTTGAAGGGGCATCTGCATATACTGACATTTCCACGGGAGATTCTTTTGCTCTGATTGTCGGAAACGAAGGGAACGGCGTCGGGAAAGACATACTATCAAGCACCACAGCCAACCTGTATATCCCGATTTACGGCAAAAGTGAATCGTTAAATGTTGCTGTAGCAACAGGGATTCTGCTTTATTATTTGAAAAAATAGGCGGAAACTAGTTTGACCTTTACAGGGAAATTATTATATAATAATGAACAATATTGAATATTAAAGAACGATGACGGAGAAAAGTACCTTATTTAGTGACCATTTAGGGAGAAAGTGCCGCGACTGAAAGCACTTTTATGGGAGAGATAAGTGAAGTTCACCTCCTGAGTTGGCATCGGGACCATTTTCGCGAACGAAAGTGTAAAGATGCACCGGCAGATGCCGTTATCCGAATGAAGCGAACACAATGTTTTTTTACATAACGTGTTTACAAGGGTGGTACCGCGAACTATAAACCTCGTCCCTTTCCAGGGATGGGGTTTTTTTGTTTTTTCATTGGTGCCTGACACCGATTAACCGATTAATATTAAGGAGGAATTGACATGCAAGAACGTTTAAAGGAATTGCAGGAAGAGGCTATTCAAAAAATTGAACAGTCGGTAAGCTTAAAAGAATTAAATGACATTCGTGTTGCCTACCTAGGAAAAAAGGGGCCAATTACGGAAGTACTACGCGGAATGGGAAAGCTTTCTGCTGAGGAGCGCCCAGTTATGGGAGCATTAGCGAACGAAGTCCGTGAAGCGATTGCTGTAAAAATTGAAGCCAAACAAACGGGGTTAGAAGAGGCGGCTGTTTTAGAAAAATTAGCTTCTGAAAGCATCGATGTTACCCTTCCGGGACGACCAGTTAAGGTTGGAAACCACCATCCACTGACAGGAATCATCGAAGAAATTGAAGATTTATTCATTGGCATGGGGTATCAGGTAGCTGAAGGTCCTGAAGTAGAGCAGGATTATTATAACTTCGAAGCGCTTAATTTACCGAAGGGGCACCCGGCCCGCGACATGCAGGACTCTTTCTATATCACAGAAGATATCCTGCTTCGTACCCATACCTCACCAGTTCAAGCGCGGACGATGGAAAAGCACCATGGTAAGGGCCCAATCAAAATTATCTGCCCAGGAAAGGTGTACCGTCGTGATAATGATGATGCGACACACTCCCATCAATTTATGCAAATCGAAGGCCTTGTGGTCGGTGAGAACATCCGCATGAGTGACCTGAAAGGAACATTAGAAGTTTTTGCGAAAAGAATGTTCGGCGAAGATCGTGAAATCCGCCTGCGTCCAAGCTTTTTCCCATTTACTGAACCTTCAGTAGAAATGGATATTTCTTGTAAAATTTGCGGCGGTCATGGCTGCAGTGTTTGTAAGAGAACAGGCTGGATCGAAATTCTCGGTGCCGGTATGGTCCATCCTAACGTTCTTGAAATGGCTGGATATGACTCTAAAAAATACACTGGCTTTGCTTTCGGTATGGGACCAGAGCGGATTGCGATGTTAAAGTACGGTGTGGATGATATCAGACATTTCTATACAAATGATGTTCGTTTCTTAAAACAATTTTCAAAACACGAGTGAAACTGAATGCTTCAACCCGATGAAGCTGGATTATAAAAGGAGGATGACGACATGTTCGTTTCATATAAATGGCTCCAGGATTATATTGATTTAACTGGAGTAACTGCAACTGAATTAGCAGAAAAAATTACAAAAAGCGGTATTGAGGTCGAAGGAGTAGAAATCCTTAACGACGGCATCCAAGGCGTAGTCGTTGGTCATGTCCTTGAACGCGAGCAGCACCCAAATGCTGATAAGTTAAGTAAGTGTCTTGTTGATGTCGGCGGGGAACAACCGGTCCAAATTATTTGCGGTGCTCCGAATGTGGCCCAAGGTCAAAAGGTTGCAGTAGCCACAGTTGGCGCAGTTCTTCCAGGTAATTTTAAAATTAAACGGGCGAAACTACGCGGCGAAGAATCGAACGGAATGATTTGTTCGCTTACTGAGTTAGGGATGGAAGGAAAAGTTGTACCGAAAGAATATTCTGAGGGAATCTTTGTTTTTCCAGCGGATGCTGAAGTGGGCGTTGATGCACTTGCGGTGTTAAATCGTGACGATGAGATCCTTGAGCTGAGCTTGACTCCAAACCGCGCTGATTGCTTAAGCATGCTAGGAGTTGCCTATGAAGTGGCGGCGATCCTTGGGAGAGAGGTTAAACTTCCGGGAACGAACCTTCATTCTGCAACTGAAAAAGCATCTGATTATGTAAAAATTGTCGTTGAGGCAAAAGAAGATAACCCATTATATGTGGCAAAAATCATTAAAAATGTAAAAATTGGTCCATCACCGCTATGGATGCAAACGCGCTTAATGTCAGCTGGAATTCGTCCACACAATAATGTGGTTGATATTACTAACTATATTCTTCTTGAATACGGTCAGCCGCTTCATGCGTTTGATTATGACCGCTTAGGTTCAAAAGAAATCCTTGTCCGCCGTGCAGCAGATGGGGAGAAATTTGTCACGCTCGATGATGCAGAACGCACACTTACAGCTGATCATTTAGTCATTACAAATGGAACTGAACCTGTTGCCCTTGCAGGTGTTATGGGGGGAGCAAATTCAGAAGTAATTTCAGACACAACGACTGTTTTACTTGAATCAGCTTACTTTAACGGGGCTACGATCAGAAAAGCTTCGAAAGATCATGGTTTAAGAAGTGAAGCGAGCGCTCGATTTGAGAAAGGTGTCGACCCGAATCGTGTTCGTGCTGCTGGAGAGCGTGCCGCCTATCTAATGGCAAAATACGCAGGCGGTGAAGTATTAGATGGTGCTGCTGAAGCTGACACATTAACAGTTGAGCCGGCAATTGTTTCGATTACTTTAGAAAAAATTAATCGTGTTCTTGGCACAGACCTTGTGATGAAGGACGTGAAGGAAATCTTTAATCGTCTTCAATTCGGTGTAAGTATCGAAGAAGATACCATCACCGTAACGGCACCAACACGCCGCGGCGATATTAAAATAGAAGAAGATTTACTGGAAGAAGTAGCTCGCCTTTTTGGTTATGATAATATTCCAAAAACGTTGCCGATTGGATCAACTACACCAGGTGGTTTGTCTGAGTATCAGAAAAAACGCCGTGTGGTTCGTCAATATCTTGAGGGTGCCGGCTTGTACCAAGCTGTAACTTATTCCCTAACTAGCGAGGAGAAAGCAGCACAATTTGCGCTTGAAAAGCGGGATACGATTCGTCTTTCGATGCCAATGAGTGAAGAGCGCAGCATTCTTCGTTTGAGCATCATGCCACAGCTATTGGAAGTATTAAAATATAACAGTGCTCGCCAAAACGATAGTTTGGGTGTATATGAAACAGGTGCGGTGTTCTTAGCAAATGGCACAGACACGCTTCCAACAGAAAAAGAACATTTAGCAGCAGCGGTTACTGGGCTTTGGTCCAGCCATTCTTGGCAAGGGGAGAAGAAGGCTGTTGACTTCTTCGTTGTTAAAGGCGTTTTAGAAGGGTTGTTTGCTAAACTTGGTCTACTTGAACAGGTTCAATTTGTTCAAGCACAGATAGATGGTATGCACCCTGGACGTACAGCGGAAATTCACCTAAACGGTGAGAAAATCGGCTTTATCGGCCAAGTCCACCCAACGGTTCAAAAAGACCTGGATTTGAAAGATACCTATGTATTTGAACTTTCACTAAAAGCAGTACTTGAAGCTGATACTCCGGCATTACAATACGAAGCCATCCCGCGCTTCCCGTCAATCACAAGAGACATTGCCCTTGTGGTAAACAAAGAAACGGTGTCAGGCACCCTAAAGGAAATTATTTTAACAACTGGTGCACCGCTTCTGAAAGAGGTTAACGTGTTTGATTTATATGAGGGAGACAAGATGGAAGAGGGCATGAAATCGATCGCGTTCTCTTTGAAATATGTTGATCCAGTGCGTACGTTGACTGATGAAGAGGTAACAAAGGTTCATGAGAAAGTGCTTAATGCCTTGAAAGAAAAGGCAGGAGCTGTTTTAAGAGGCTAAATCAAAAGAAGCCAGCCCGAATGTGTAGATTTTCGGGCTGGCTTTTTTTGAATGTTTGAGGCGGTAATTTCGTTTCGCTGATAAAATAGCATTTATCGCTGATATATTAAATTTATCGCTGATAAATGGTGCGTTATCGCTGATATATTGGCTAGCTTCGCTGATATAATTAAAAATTCCTATTATGGTAGTAAATTTGTGCTTTTTAAAAGGAGTAAATATCATCTTTTTAAGAAAAAATCGCTAAAAATCACAAAAAGAGGTTGCACCAAATGGCAACCTCCTTCAAATTCCGCATTAAATTATATTTTCTCATAAATGGAGTCATAGTTTTTCGCTAAGACCATGTCCAAATCGGTCAATCCTCCTGCGTTCCATGAGGTTAGTCTTAGTGTCACTAATTTATAATCGATCGCAATGAATGGGTGATGATTTTTTTCTTCCGAGAGCTGGGCAATGACATTCACGAACGCCACGCCTTGTAAAAACTCACGGAAGCGGTACTTTTTCACGATGAATTTTCCGTCCAGTTTCCAGCCTGATAATCCCGCAACAGCGGTAGTAATCTCCGCTTCACTTAGTCGATTTGCCACCACTATCCCTCCAAACACCGTTTCTATTATATCGATTTGCCACCCTAAAACCCTCCAAAAACCGTTTCTATAATATCTATTCTATTCGCAACAACACCAAAAAACATGTCAATTTCGTTTTTTATTAACAAGTGCCATCGCTTTGTCAGTATTAGCGAAGTGGAGCTTAACAAAAGATGGGAGGATGTCACGGCCTTTGCTCATTATCAGCTTTGCTGCTGCTACATCCACCTGTGCCCCGGCACCTTTTGGAATCTTAAAGCCGGCCGCCTCGCTAAGTTTATCGATATATTGGATAAAGGCATAGCGGGCGAGAATACTTGCAGCAGCGACAGCCAAATGAATCCCTTCAGCCTTCGTACTAAAATAAACATTCTCTTTGGCAATCGCTTTTTGGCTTTTTAAATGCTGAAAATAGGTACTGCCTTGAACAAATTGGTCGATGAGAATCGCTTCAGGTTTTTCAGGTGAAATTTTGTCTAACACATTTAAGATCGCTTGATTATGTAAAATCGCCTTCATCTTCCCTTGCGACATGCCTGACTGCTGGACTTGATTATATTTCTCGTTTTTTAACGTCATCAAACTAAATGGAATAATATCTTTAATGACCTTTGCGATCGCAATAATTTTTTCATCGTTTAAATCCTTGGAGTCGCGCACGCCTAATTCTTTTAATAAAGGGATATTTTCCTTTTTCACGTAAGTTGCCACGACAGTTATCGGCCCGAAGAAGTCTCCCGTACCGACTTCATCTGAACCAATAGCGGACATTTGCCCGATGCCGGTTGGAAGGTCACCTTTCGCAACAGATTTCGAATGGGAAGAGCTCGGCTTCTTCGAGGACGCGCTTGCACTGCCCCATCTACCTGCCTCTTTTTCACTATCATTTCCCTGAAATAAAACTTTACCTGATTTATAGGCTGTGATCATACAAGCAGACGTTTTCGCAGCAAACACACTTCCAGGGATGTTTTTATCTAATAAATTTTTTCCGTAAAAGTTTCTCATTTCCATTATCTTATTCATTTCTAAATTCAATACAACATTACCCATACTACAAACACCACATTTCTAAATAATATAAAATATGCTTTAACTTTTCCACAGATAACGGTTCATGTTATGATATAGAGTAGGATTCTCTGAATGGAGGCAGGACGTTGTCGAATAATCAAAAAAATAGAACAACCGTAGATATACACGGTCAAGCTTACGTTATTATGGGCACGGAAAGTCCAAGCCACATTAGGCATGTGGCTTCATTAGTTGACAATAAAATGCGCGAAATCAGTTCTAAGAATCCAAATTTAGACGCAAGTAAACTCGCCGTTTTAACAGCCGTAAATGCAGTCAATGATTATCTCAAAATGAAAGACCAATTAGATCGGCTTCAATCAGAACTACTAAAAGAAAAGGACTAAAAAATATGTTGGATTTAGCAATTATCATCTTTTTAATTATTGGATTCTTTGTAGGCCTAAAAAGAGGCTTAATTCTGCAGCTTGTTCATTTAATAGGTTTTATTATTGCATATGTAGTAGCAAATTCATACTACGAACAGTTAGCACCCAAGTTAACATTATGGATACCTTATCCAAACTTTGGAAATATTGCTACATTAAAACTTCTAACTGATAGCAGTAATATGGAGGCAGCTTTTTACCGAGCGATCGCCTTTGTTATTATCTTTATTGCTGTAAAAGTGTTATTGCAAATTATTGGTTCAATGCTTGACTTTATTGCCCATTTGCCTGTACTTAGGCAGTTAAATGTTTGGGCAGGAGGCCTTTTTGGTTTCATTGAAGTATATTTAGTTATTTTTATTTTATTATATATTTCAGCCCTGGTACCAATTGAATTTTTACAAAATGCTTTGGATCATTCGATTATGGCAAAAGCAATTGTGAATCACACTCCTATCCTTTCACAGCAAATAAAGAGCATGTGGATTGAATATACAGCTGCTTTAACTTCTCTGTAGCAGAGAAGTTTTTCTATTCATGCCTTAAAGTAGGATAAAATGAAAATGCTAAATAGTAGGTAGGTGGATAATTAAATGGAAGTTAATAAAAAAGAAATCATTCGTTTGCTAGAAACGATAGCGGTCTATATGGAGTTAAAGGGGGAAAACCCTTTCAAGGTTTCAGCCTTTCGGAAAGCGGCTAACGCATTGGAAACCGACGAACGCGACGTAACAGAGATTGAAGACTTTACCGCCATATCTGGAATCGGTAAAGGCACGGCCGCTGTCATTGATGAATACATAAAGGATGGTACTTCTTCGGTATTAAAGGAGTTGAAGGAGGAAGTCCCAACAGGACTAATCCCGTTATTGCAGCTTCCGGGGCTTGGCGGAAAGAAAATTGCTAAACTATACAAAGAATTAAAGGTCGTTGATGTTTCCAGTTTAAAAGAAGCTTGTGAAGCAGGGCAAGTACAAGCGCTCGCTGGTTTTGGTAAAAAAACAGAAGAAAAAATCCTAAGTGCGATTGCTAATGTCGGCTCTAGACCGGATCGATTGCCATTAGCATACATGCTTCCGATTGCGGAGCAAATTGAAGCAACCTTAACCGAATTACCAGATATTCATCGGTTTTCACGTGCCGGAAGTTTGCGCCGGATGAGAGAGACGATCAAAGACCTTGATTTTATTATCGCCACTAATGAACCAGAACGAGTGCGCGGGCATCTATTGGAATTGCCAAATATAAAAGAAGTGATTGGTGCGGGCGATACCAAGGTTTCGGTGGTTTTTGGATATGATTATGATATTTCCGTTGATTTCCGTCTGGTTAAGCCGGAAGAATTTACAACCACCTTGCACCATTTTACCGGATCAAAAGAACATAATGTCCGGATGCGACAATTGGCGAAAGAACGCGGTGAAAAAATCAGTGAGTATGGCGTGGAAAACGTGGAGACGGGAGAAATTCGTAAGTTCTCATCTGAAGAAGAATTTTTCAAACATTTTGATCTTCCGTTCATTCCTCCGGAAATTAGAGAGGACGGTAGGGAAGTAGAAACGTTCTCTGCTACTGAGGAATTAATTGAGCTCGAAGATATTAAGGGTGATCTTCATATGCATTCCACCTGGAGTGACGGTGCCCATTCAATCGAACAAATGGCTCAAGTCTGCCGGGCTAGAGGTTATCAATATATGGCGATTACTGACCATTCACAGTATTTAAAGGTGGCTAATGGTCTAACTCGTGAAAGACTTTTAAAACAAAGAGAAGAAATTAAAAAATTAAATGAAAAGTACGACGATTTTCTTATTCTAGCCGGTGTGGAGATGGATATTCTTCCAGATGGAACGCTCGACTATGACGATGAATTCCTAGCTGAAATGGATTTCGTTATTGCCTCCATACATTCTGCTTTTACCCAATCAAAGGAAAAAATTATGGAGCGGCTTAAAAACGCGTTGACAAATGCTGATGTGGATTTAATTGCCCATCCAACCGGGAGAAAAATCGGCCGCCGCGAAGGGTACGATGTCGATATTGATTTACTTATCCAACTCGCCAAAGAAACCAATACGGCGCTAGAATTAAACGCCAATCCTAACCGTCTTGACCTTGCGGCTGAATATTTACGGAGAGCACAGGATGCAGGTGTGAAAATCCTCATCAATACCGATGCTCATAAAATGGATACATTAAAGCATATGGAAATCGGTGTTTCTGCAGCCAAAAAGGGCTGGATCAAAAAATCATCCGTAATAAATGCACTAGATAAAAATGACCTGCTAGAATTTTTGCATAATCGAGGATAAGGAGGTTATCTCCATGCAAGAAAAAGCTTTAAAGGTATTAGAATTTACTAAAGTAAAAGAGCAGCTTTTAGAACATGCTGCTTCGTCACTTGGTAGAAAAAAAATAAAGGACTTAGTCCCATCCACTGATTTTGATGAAGTGGTCAAACTTCAAGCAGAAACAGATGAGGCGGCAACCGTGTTTCGTGTAAAAGGAAATGTTCCACTCTCAGGTGTCCATGATATTCTTGCACACATCAAACGTTCCGTAATTGGCGGTGTGTTAAGTCCGCATGAACTGGTCCAAATTGCTAGCACCATCCATGCCAGTCGGCAAATGAAACGATTTATTGAGGATTTCGCTGACGAAAGAACAGAAATTCCGATTTTGTCTGAACAAGCAGAGCGGATTATTCCGCTCACCAATCTCGAGCAATCGATCAAACAAGCGATTGATGAAAGCGGCGAGGTGTTAGACAGCGCAAGTGACCTGCTGCGTTCATTAAGGCATCAACTTAGGTCCAACGAGTCACGTGTTCGAGAAAAACTTGAAAGTATGATTCGGTCATCAAATGCCAGCAAAATGCTTTCCGATGCCATAGTCACCATTCGTAATGACCGCTTTGTTATTCCTGTTAAACAGGAGTATCGCGGTCACTACGGCGGTATTATTCATGACCAAAGTGCATCCGGACAAACACTGTTTATCGAGCCTCAGGTCATTGTCCAGTTAAATAATCAACTGCAGGATATTCGTGTCAAGGAACAGCTGGAAATCGATCGAATTCTAACAGCACTATCTGCTGAAGCAGCCGAGCATGAGAGCGAACTCAAAGTGATCGTGGAAGTCCTGGCTAATTTGGACTTTATTTTTGCAAAAGCAAGATATGGGAAACGAATAAAAGCATCGATGCCGATTATGAATAATGAGGGGAGAATTGCTTTATATAAGGCAAGACACCCGCTCATTCCGATCGATGAAGTGGTTGCTAACGATATTATGCTTGGGAAAGACTTTACAACTATTGTGATTACTGGCCCGAATACGGGCGGAAAAACAGTTACCTTAAAAACACTGGGATTATGTACTTTAATGGCTCAGGCAGGATTGCAGGTTCCGGCCTATGACGGATCTGAACTTGCCGTCTTTGATGCTGTGTATGCTGATATTGGCGATGAACAGTCGATAGAACAAAGTTTAAGTACGTTTTCCTCCCATATGGTCAATATCGTAGAAATCTTAAATAGGGTTGATTTTAATAGCCTTGTATTATTTGACGAGCTAGGTGCAGGAACGGATCCACAGGAAGGCGCTGCCTTAGCTATTTCGATTTTAGATGAGGTCCATAACCGCGGGGCAAGGGTGATTGCTACGACCCACTATCCGGAGTTAAAGGCATATGGTTATAATCGTGAGGGTGTGTTGAATGCGAGTGTCGAGTTTAATGTTGAGACATTAAGCCCAACATATAAACTACTGCTAGGAGTACCAGGGCGGAGTAATGCCTTTGAAATCTCGAAACGGCTGGGCTTAAATGACCGGGTCATTCTGGCTGCCCGTTCCCATGTGAGTGAAGATACGAACCAAATTGATAAGATGATAGCATCATTGGAAGACAGTAAACGGCTGGCAGAAAAAGAGCAGGAGGAAGCCCGCGATTATTTAAAATCTGCTGAAAAGCTTCATCAAGACCTGCAAAACCAACTGATGGAGTTTTACGAGAAAAAAGACTCTATGCTCGAAAAGGCAGCAGAAAAAGCTGGGGAAATCGTGGAAGAGGCGAAAAGTGAGGCCGACAAGGTAATCCGCGACCTGCGTAAAATGAGAACAGAAAAGCACGCAGAAATTAAGGAGCATGAATTAATTGATGCAAAGCGGCGTCTAGAAGGAGCAGCACCGGAAGTACCAAAATCAGCCAAGCTCGCAAATAAGAAAGTGAAAAAGCATACGTATATGCCTGGTGACGAGGTGAAAGTGCTTACCTTTGGTCAAAAAGGCACGCTGGTTGACAGAGTTTCTTCAAATGAATGGCAGGTTCAAATCGGAATTCTCAAAATGAAAGTAAAAGAAAAAGACATCGAATATATGAGTACCCCGAAACAAGTAGAAACCAAGCCGATGGCGATTGTAAAAGGTCGGGATTCATTTGTTAAACTGGAGTTAGATCTACGCGGGGAAAGGTATGAAGATGCTCTCCTTAAGGTGGAAAAATATATTGATGATGCTCTGCTATCCAGTTATCCGCGTGTATCGATTATCCACGGGAAAGGGACTGGTGCATTAAGACAGGGAGTTCAGGAATACTTAAGAAACCATCGTCAAGTTAAAAAAATTCGGTTTGGGGAAGCCGGCGAAGGCGGATCAGGCGTAACCATCGTTGAGTTTAAATAATGTCCGGGGAGTTTTGGCAATGGACCAGTTTTGGGAGAATGAATATATCCAAATAGCTGCTTATTATAGCGTCGTGATATTATGCTTGGTTGTCTTTTTAGCTATTTTTGAAATGGTAACCAAATATAAAAATTGGGAAGAAATCAAAAAAGGTAATGTGGCTGTGGCGATGGCAACCGGAGGGAAAATTTTGGGCGTTGCCAATATCTTTCGCTATACGATTGAGCAGAATAATTCGCTGCTTTCAATGGTTGGTTGGGGGATCTATGGCTTTATACTATTAGTAGTCGGTTATTTTATCTTTGAATTTTTAACGCCAAAATTCAAAATTGACGAAGAAATCCAAAAGGATAACCGCGCAGTTGGTTTTATTTCGATGGTTATTTCAATTGGCTTATCGATTGTAATCGGTGCAGGAATTACATAAGGGGAGAATAAAAAAAGTGGAGACCTTAGCTAAAGTACTTCTTGGATTATGCGGCTTGTTTTTGCTAATCGGCTTGATCTATATGTTGTTTTTTGCTTAACTCAAAATCATCGCTGAGACATATCAGCGGTGATTTTTTTATTCTTACACCGCGAAACGGACGCCTCCGCTTTTCTTACAACTTCAATTGTTAATTGTAATATACTGTACTATAATAAAAGAGAAGTGTGAATTTTTATAATTATCCATATAGAAAAGGGGGATATTATGTATGAATCAAAACCGTGGCTGGCCCTGTACCCAAAAGAAATTCCCGCCACACTGGAATACACCTCAGAGCCAGTACAGCAATACTTAGTGAATTCTGCTCGAAAATTTCCAGAAAAAGTGGCCATTCATTTTATGGGAAAAGAAATTACCTACATGAAGCTTTATGAAGAAGTAATGATTTTTGCTGGCTATCTGCAGGGTAACCTAGGAATTTCCAAAGGGGACCGGGTTGCTATTATGCTTCCAAACACTCCTCAGGCTGTAATTAGTTATTTTGCGATATTAATGGCAGGCGGAATTGTCGTTCAAACAAACCCATTATATACGGAACGTGAACTTGAATACCAGATGAAAGATTCTGGCGCAAAGGCCATTATCACACTCGACATCCTCTACCCACGCGTATCTAAAGTGATGCCGCAAACAGAATTACAGCATGTAATTGTAACCGCCATCAAGAGCTACTTACCATTCCCTAAAAACCTAATTTATCCCTACATCCAGAAAAAACAATATGGAATTGTCGTTAATGTTCAACACAAAGGAAGTACGCATTTACTTTCGGAAATATTAAAAATGAAGCCTCAAAAAGTGAGGAATTATGATTTCAACCCTGAGGAAGATGTAGCACTCCTTCAATATACAGGAGGGACGACAGGATTTCCAAAAGGAGTTATGTTAACACATAAAAATTTAATTGCCAATACAAAGATGTGCCAGGCATGGCTTTACAAATCCAAGCCAGGTGAGGAATCAGTTCTCGGGATCATCCCGTTTTTCCACGTCTATGGAATGACAACTGTTCTTATTTTTTCAGTGATGCAGGCAAATAAAATGATATTATTACCTAAATTCGATGTAGAGACCACATTAAAAACCATTCAAAAACAGCGCCCGACTCTGTTTCCAGGTGCACCGACGATTTATATTGGAATATTGAATTACCCTGATCTAAGAAAATATGATTTATCATCAATTCATTCTTGTATAAGTGGTTCAGCTGCGTTGCCAATTGAAGTACAAGAGCAGTTTGAGGCCGTAACAGGAGGGAAACTTGTTGAAGGTTATGGTTTAACGGAAGCATCTCCTGTAACACATGCGAACTTTTTATGGGATGTACCAAGGATGAAGGGAAGTATTGGTGTGCCTTGGCCTGATACTGAGGTAAAGATCGTATCGATCGAAACCGGTGAACCTGTCCCAGTAAAGGAAATAGGCGAATTTGCCATAAAAGGTCCGCAAATCATGAAAGGGTATTGGAATCGTCCAGAAGATACTAAGGAAGTCTTGCATGATGGTTGGCTTTATACAGGTGACCTTGGTTATATGGATGAACAAGGATACTTTTATGTGGTGGACCGCAAAAAGGACATGATTATTGCAGGAGGTTACAATATATATCCTAGAGAGATAGAGGAAGTATTATATGAACATCCAGATGTTCTTGAAGCAGTGGTAGCAGGTATTCCTGACCAGTACCGCGGAGAAACGGTAAAAGCATATATTGTCTTAAAAGAAGGTTCATCGGTTACCGCAGATGAAATGAACCAATTTTCAAGAAAATATCTTGCTGCATATAAAGCCCCGAGATTATATGAATTTAGAAAAGAATTGCCTAAAACAGCTGTAGGGAAAATATTAAGAAGGATGCTTGTGGAAGAAGAAAAACAAAAAATAGAAGAAGAAACCCAAAAACATGCATAATTGCTTCCTCTTTTTTTTGACAGTTTAAGCCTGTCCCTATGTTGGGAATATGAAAAAGGTATATAGTATATCTTGACAGATATACGAATAATAACTATTATGAAAATATGAATGATTATTCATTCATATTTTCTTTTATTTAGTTAAGATTAACATTATAAACTGTGACAGAATTTTCTTCAAAGGAGGGATATAGTTGAAAAAAAATAAACCAAAATACATGCAGATTATTGATGCTGCTGTGATTGTGATTGCAGAAAATGGCTATCACCAAGCCCAGGTTTCAAAAATTGCCAAACAGGCAGGAGTGGCTGATGGAACCATTTATCTTTATTTTAAAAACAAGGAAGACATCCTTATCTCTCTCTTTGAAGAAAAAATGGGAAGTTTTATTGAAAAAATAGATACAATGATAGCAGGAAAAGGGACGGCGGCGGAGAAATTATTAATGATGATAGAAGCTCACTTTAGTATGCTTTCTGACGACCATCACATGGCGATCGTAACGCAATTGGAGTTACGGCAATCCAATAAGGAATTGCGA
Source organism: Neobacillus sp. BF23-41 (assembly GCF_041106275.1). Classification (NCBI taxonomy): domain Bacteria; kingdom Bacillati; phylum Bacillota; class Bacilli; order Caryophanales; family Bacillaceae; genus Neobacillus; species Neobacillus sp. BF23-41. The sequence goes on along the minus strand of NZ_JBGBPR010000006.1, from coordinate 29,040 downwards.
CTCCGAATTAATGATGTTCTAAAAGGTTATCTAAAGGTAATCGAAAAGATTGTTATTGAAGGTAAAGAAACAGGAGAGTTTTCAATCGACCTCGATATTCGTCTGGCCCGGCAAATGATATTCGGTACAATTGATGAAACCGTTACATCGTGGGTGATGAATGAGGAAAAGTATGATTTGCTTGCACTAGCGTCTCCAGTCCATCGCCTCTTGATCAATGGCTGCGGAAGCCGGTAGAATTAAAAAATAGGGGGAGTTAGTTTGGAATACTTAAAATGGTCTTATCAAGACAGTATTGCCACGATCACGATTGCGCGTCCACCGGCAAATGCCCTTTCTTCAGGTCTGTTAAGGGAATTGTCGACAGTGCTAGATGAAATCGAACCAAACCGTGAAATTAGAGTCCTTGTCATTCACGGGGAAGGGCGGTTCTTCTCGGCTGGGGCCGATATTAAAGAATTTACAACGGTTTCTTCATCTGAAGGTTTTTCAAATCTTGGTAAGTTTGGACAGGATTTATTTGACCGGATGGAGAAATTTCCGAAACCGATTATTGCGGCAATCCATGGTGCGGCGCTTGGCGGTGGTCTCGAACTTGCCATGGCTTGTCACATTCGCCTTGTCAGTGAAACCTCAAAACTAGGTCTTCCGGAGCTGCAACTCGGCTTAATTCCTGGATTTGCCGGTTCGCAGCGTCTGCCGAAATATGTAGGTGTGGCAAGAGCTGCTGAAATGCTGTTCACATCCGAGCCCATTACAGGTATTGAGGCCGTAAAATATGGCTTAGCGAATCATGCCTATGTAGAGGCAGAAGTATTAGAGCAGGCGTATAAGCTCGCTGGAAAAATTGCTAAGAAAAGTCCAGGCTCTATTAAAGCAGCCATCGAATTATTAAATTATGCAAAAACAGAAGAGTTCTATGAAGGTTCGAAAAGAGAATCTGAGTTATTTGGTCAAGTTTTTGTCTCTAGCGATGGTAAAGAAGGCATTCAAGCTTTTATTGAAAAAAGGGAACCACAATTTAAGGGTGAATAAACTTATCTTTGTAGTATAATTGAAAAGGAAGCCCTTTTTTTTCTAGGAAATTTTCTTAATCTTTCAAACTGAGCGAATGCTCGAAATTATATTAGGAGGGAAACCATGAATATTTATGTATTACTGAAAAGAACCTTTGATACTGAAGAAAAAATTACGATTAGCGGCGGAAAAATCAATGAGGACGGTGCTGAATTTATTATCAATCCTTATGACGAATATGCGATTGAAGAAGCCATCCAAGTTCGCGATGCTAAGGGCGGAGAAGTAACTGTCATTACTGTTGGAACGGAAGAGTCTGAAAAGCAATTACGTACAGCACTTGCGATGGGCGCTGACAAAGCGGTCCTTATTAATACAGAAGATGATGTGGAAAATGGAGATCAATTTACTACAGCAAAAATCCTTGCTGAATATTTAAAGGATAAAGATGCTGATTTAATCATTGGCGGAAATGTGGCGATTGACGGTGGTACAGGTCAGGTCGGACCACGTGTCGCGGAACTACTTAACATCCCTTACGTAACAACGATCACAAAGTTAGAAATCGACGGTACAAATGTAACCGTTACCAGAGATGTTGAAGGCGATTCCGAAGTTATAGAAACGAGCCTTCCTCTATTAGTAACTGCACAACAAGGACTAAATGAGCCGCGCTATCCTTCATTACCTGGAATCATGAAGGCAAAGAAGAAGCCGCTTGAAGAATTAGAATTAGACGACCTTGATCTTGAAGAAGACGATGTGGAAGCAAAAACAAAAACAATCGAAATTTATTTGCCGCCTAAAAAAGAAGCAGGCAGAGTTTTAGCCGGAGATTTGAATGATCAAGTAATAGAACTTGTTCAGCTACTTCATACCGAAGCAAAAGTAATTTAATCGATTTTTTACAAATATGTTTTCAGGAGGTATATGGAATGTCAAGAAAAGTTTTAGTATTAGGAGAAGTTCGTGACGGTTCATTACGTAATGTTTCTTTCGAAGCGATTGCAGCAGCAAAAACGGTTGCTGAGGGCGGAGAAGTGGTTGGTGTTTTAGTAGGTACTTCTGTAAGCGCTCTAGGTGTAGAATTGATCCACAACGGAGCCGACCGCGTAGTAGTTGTTGAAGATGAAAAATTAAGTCTATATACTTCAGATGGATACGCTCAGGCGCTTTTAGCAGTGCTTGACCAAGAAAAACCAGAAGGGTTAGTGTTAGGTCATACCTCACTTGGCAAAGACCTATCTCCAAGAATTGCTGGAAAATTAGCATCAGGTTTAATATCAGATGCGACTGCTGTTGAGGTTGCAGGTGGAAATGTCGTGTTCACAAGACCCATCTATTCTGGGAAAGCATTTGAAAAGAAAATTGTTATGGATGGCTTAATTTTTGCAACGGTCCGTCCAAATAATATTGCGCCATTGGAAAAAGATGAAAGCAGAAGCGGCGAGGTTTCTACCCTTTCTGTAGACATCAAAGACTTACGTGCCATTATTAAAGAAGTCGTTAGAAAAGCAAGCGAAGGTGTGGACCTAAGTGAAGCAAAAGTGGTTATCTCAGGAGGACGCGGGGTTAAGAGTGCGGATGGTTTTGAACCGCTTAAAGAACTTGCGAATGTCCTTGGCGGAGCGGTAGGCGCTTCACGTGGTGCCTGTGATGCCGACTATTGCGATTACTCTTTACAAATTGGTCAAACTGGCAAGGTAGTGACACCAGACCTTTACATTGCCTGCGGTATTTCTGGCGCAATTCAGCACTTAGCCGGCATGTCTAACTCAAAAGTAATTGTGGCCATTAACAAAGATCCAGAGGCTAATATCTTCAAAGTAGCTGATTACGGAATCGTAGGCGACTTGTTTGAAGTGGTTCCATTACTAACTGAAGAGTTTAAAAAATTAAAGGTACACTCATAATAAGAAAAGCGGAAGCGCCTTGTCCAGGGGCGACAGGCATAAGACGAGCCGGCGAGAAGGTTGCACTTTAACCTTCTTGACGGATTGGCTTATGACCCCGAGCCCCTAGGCGCTGTAGCTAGACAATATTAAGGCGAGCGGAAGTGGTTCCGCTCGCTTTTTTTAAGGATAATTTGAAGTGAATCAGGGGAAAATGATCGATGAAGCAATTTATTAGCTTGATTTTCCAAACGATGTTATACTTTCGGTAAGTAATTCAGTAATCATTAGGAGGGCAATATAAATGGCAATTTCACACTTAACAGATCAAAACTTTTCTGCTGAAACAGGTTCAGGCCTTGTTCTCGTAGATTTTTGGGCACCATGGTGCGGACCTTGTAAAATGATAGCTCCAGTTCTTGAAGAACTTGACTTAGAAATGGGCGAAAAAGTTAAAATCACTAAACTTGATGTGGATGATAACCCGCAAACTGCAGCAAATTTCGGTGTTATGAGCATTCCAACATTATTAGTAATGAAAAATGGCGAAGTGGTAGACAAAGTAGTCGGCTTCCAACCAAAAGATGCATTAGCAAGTGTTTTAGAAAAACACGTGTAAGTATAGAAAGACAAAACCTTAGCCGGAGCCAATCCAGCTAAGGTTTTTCTTTTTTGCAAATGACTACCACTTTCATTTATGAGCCTTTTCCTTTAAAATTTTAACAGACACTATATATATAGACGAGAGTGGAGTGGCCGGAATGAATGAAATAATCAAGCAAAAACTGACGCTGTTGCCGGATCAACCGGGCTGCTACTTAATGAAAGACCGTCAGGGTACGATTATTTATGTGGGGAAGGCAAAAGTATTAAAGAATCGTGTACGTTCTTATTTCACTGGGTCACACGATGGAAAGACGCTTAGACTAGTCAATGAGATTGAGGACTTTGAATATATTGTAACCTCTTCAAATATTGAAGCACTTCTACTTGAACTCAACCTAATTAAAAAATACGATCCGAAATACAATATCATGCTGAAGGATGATAAAACCTATCCATTCATTAAGCTGACAGCTGAAAAGCATCCGAAACTCATCATTACAAGAAAAGTAAAAAAGGACAAAGGTAAATACTTTGGTCCGTACCCAAATGCGACGGCTGCCAATGAAACCAAAAAGCTTCTTGACCGAATATATCCTCTGCGAAAATGCTCAACCCTGCCTGACCGGGTCTGCTTGTACTACCATTTAGGGCAGTGCCTGGCACCATGTGTCAATGAAATTCAGGAACAACAGTATAAACAAATGACGGATGAAATTACCCGCTTTTTGAATGGGGGTTATAAGGAAATAAAAAAAGAGCTTCAGGCAAAAATGTCAGCTGCTGCTGAAGAGTTGGACTTCGAACGAGCGAAAGAGTTCCGTGATAAAATCATTCATATCGAAACCATCATGGAAAAACAGAAAATTACCATGAACGATTTTACGGACCGTGATGTATTTGGTTATGCCGTCGATAAAGGCTGGATGTGTGTGCAAGTCTTTTTTGTCCGCCAAGGGAAACTAATTGAGCGGGACGTCTCCATGTTCCCCTTCTATAATGAGCCCGAGGAAGAAATACTAACTTTCCTCGGACAATTTTATTCGAAAGCTAATCACTTCAAGCCGAAGGAAATTCTGATTCAAGATGAAGTCGATTTGAGTCTGGCGGAACAACTACTTGAAGTAAAAGTGCTCCAGCCACAACGGGGGCAGAAAAAGGATATTGTCCAATTGGCGATCAAAAATGCAAAAATAGCCTTAAATGAAAAGTTTTCTTTGATCGAGAAGGATGAAGACCGCACCATTAAGGCTGTCGAGAACTTGGGAGAATTACTGGGAATTTATACGCCGCACCGAATCGAAGCATTCGATAACTCCAACATCCAAGGAACAGACCCAGTTTCAGCCATGGTCGTTTTCATTGATGGAAAGGCAAATCATCGGGAATACCGGAAATATAAGATCAAAACCGTTCAAGGACCTGATGATTATGAATCCATGCGAGAAGTAACAAGAAGAAGGTATTCACGCGCCTTAAAAGAGGAACTTCCCCTCCCTGATTTAATCATCATCGATGGTGGTAAAGGACATGTTGAAGCCGTAAGAGATGTATTGGAAAATGAGTTAGGACTGGATATTCCTCTATCGGGACTCGTCAAAGATGATAAACACAAAACTTCCCAATTGCTATACGGCAATCCTTTGGGAATAGTTCCCTTAGGCAGAAACAGCCAGGAGTTTTATTTACTGCAAAGAATTCAAGATGAGGTCCATCGCTTTGCCATTACGTTTCATCGTCAGCTTCGTGGAAAAAGTGCCTTTCAATCCTTGCTCGACGATATTCCAGGAATCGGTGAGAAACGGAAAAGGCTATTGCTTAAACAATTTGGCTCCGTGAAAAAAATGAAAGAGGCTAGTATGGAGGAATTTACAAATATCGGAATTCCTATGAATGTAGCCGAAGAATTAATTAAAAAACTTCAATCCTAGTGATTGTAAGAAAAAATAGAACATGCTATAATAAGTGAAAATTTAATTTACTATCACTTTTACGTATTAAAGTGAAGGTAGAGGTGCGAGCTTCAAGAGTAATGGTTCTGAGAAGGATGAGCTTCTAAGACGGATCATGAAAGGGAATGTTCGCCGAAGTAAAGAAAGTCTCATTTCTTTCTTTGCTGGTCCTGTATTGAATAAATGCCGGATTGTCAGGACGAATGTCTTGGAGAGCTATCTTACATTGTAGGTGCGAGAATATTTTTTCGTGTTCTAAAGCAATGAGAGGCCCTTCTCATTGCTTTTTTATTTGGAAAAATTTACACGTATTTACTAGAAAGAAGGAGAAAACAATCATGGGGATTATTGTACAAAAATTCGGGGGAACCTCCGTTGCTAATGTAGAAAGAATACTAAATGTAGCATCCTGTGTAAAAGAAGAGACAGACCGTGGCAACAATGTAGTCGTTGTTGTTTCTGCGATGGGAAAATCAACGGATACACTTGTCGGATTAGCAAAAGAAATTTCCGCACAGCCAAATAAGCGGGAAATGGACATGCTGTTATCAACAGGAGAACAGGTAACCATTGCGTTATTGTCAATGGCCTTAAATCAGCAAGGGCTTGATGCCGTTTCTTATACAGGCTGGCAGGCAGGAATCATCACAGAACCTGTCCATGGAAATGCCCGCATTTCGAATATTAAAACGTCTGCAATTGAAACGGAGCTCGCAACGGGTAAGGTTGTCATTGTGGCAGGATTCCAAGGAATCACGGAAGAAGGCGCAATTACGACGCTCGGTCGTGGTGGTTCTGATACGACAGCTGTGGCATTAGCGGCAGCCTTAAAGGCAGATAAATGTGATATTTATACCGATGTTACTGGGGTTTTCACCACGGATCCAAGATATATCAAGAATGCTCGCAAATTATTATCTGTATCGTACGATGAAATGCTAGAGTTAGCTAATTTAGGTGCTGGCGTGCTCCATCCAAGAGCAGTAGAATTTGCTAAAAACTATCAGGTTCGGCTTGAGGTTCGCTCGAGCATGGAGAGAGTAGAAGGAACAGTTATTGAGGAGGAAGCAGCAATGGAACAAAATTTAGTAGTCCGCGGTGTCGCATTTGAAGACGAAATAACAAAAGTAACAGTATTAGGATTGGCGAATTCATTAACAAGTCTATCTACTATCTTTTCAACACTAGCGGAAAATCACCTGAATGTTGACATTATTATTCAAAGTACTACAGAGGGCGATACGGCTAATTTGTCTTTCTCTATCCATACTAATGATTTATTAGAAACATTAAAGGTATTAGAAGACAATAAAGCGGTGCTTGCATATGAGCAGATTGATGCGGAAAATAAATTAGCGAAGGTGTCAATTGTTGGCTCAGGGATGATTTCTAATCCTGGCGTAGCAGCAAAAATGTTTGAGGTACTCGCTGCAAACAACATCCAAATTAAAATGGTCAGCACATCCGAAATCAAAGTATCAGCAGTAGTAGAAGAAAAAAATATGTTAAAAGCAGTAGAAGCCTTACACGAAGCCTTCGAACTGGCAAACAAATAAAAAAAAGGGTGTCAGGCACCGAAGCGGTGCCTGACACCCTATTCCCACGTTTAGTTCTTTTCCCATTTAACAGTGAAAAGGACTTTATTTGATTTCTTTACAGGATGTTCAAAGGTTTCTGCATTGGCTTCTTTTTGTAGTTCAATTTGTTGGGCAAGGAAGCCGGCTTCGAGTTGGAAAAAGTGCTCAGCTTTTGATTTCACACGCGGGACAATAACTGGACTCATTAGTTCAAATTGGATCTCAGTTTTATTTTCTTTTATTATTTCAAGTTGGCCCCAAGAGGCTTTGGCGAAAAACTCCATAATCTGAGTAATATCAGTTAGTGGAAATTTACGTGCGAGACGTTTTCCGGCCCAATATAAAATTTCAGGTGTATCTTTTCCTAAAATCTCAGGTAAAAGAATTTCTCTGATTAATTCATACCCGAAAAGAGATATGGTTTTTAGTTCATCGGTATCTATAGTCTCAACAACAACTGTACTATCGTTCACAAGCTTCCCCTCTTTCTATCATTCTATTATATACGCTTTTTGTTAGGTGTCAGTACAGTTTTTCTAGATAAAACGAATCAATTTACAGTAGTTTTTTTGTTATTTTGCAATATCTTGCCTTGTTTTCCATGATAATTATAATTCCCGATATGGTAAAAATAACAACCGTTATATCTTGGTAATTAATTGTAATTCTCTGTTTATTTTTAATATAAATCCAAATTATTGATGAAAATAACTAATCTATTATAATTTCAATATATTTTAAAAATTTTATTATTTATGATAGAATTGTGTATCCGTTTTCTTGACGCTCTAACATGATGGGAGTAAAATGGACTTGTCACATTATTGTCACACTGATGCTAGGTTTCATATAAGGGAATTTAAATGCTAGAAACTGAACATCATTTTTTTAAACATTATAGGGGGGTAAATTTATGGCAGGTAATCGAGAGTTTGTTTATCGGAGATTGCATTCGTTGCTTGGGGTTATTCCAATAGGGATCTTTGTCATCCAGCATCTGATTGTGAACCACTATGCGACAGTTGGGGTAGAATCCTTCAACAAAGCTGCGAATTTTATGGGAAATCTTCCTTTTCGCTATGTGTTAGAAACTGTAATTATTTATTTACCAATTTTATTCCATGCAATCTACGGGCTGTATATTGCTTTTACAGCCAAAAACAATGCAAGCCAATATGGATTTTTCAGAAACTGGATGTTTATGCTCCAACGTGTTTCTGGTGTGATTACACTTATTTTTATCACATGGCATGTATGGGAAACACGGGTAGCAGCGGCGTTTGGAAATGAAGTTAACTTTCAAATGATGCAAGATATTCTTTCATCACCGTTCATGTTTGCGTTTTATGTCATTGGGATTATTTCAGCAATTTTCCACTTTGCCAACGGATTGTGGTCATTCTTTGTTAGCTGGGGCATCACAGTATCTCCACGTTCTCAAGTTATTTCTACATACGTGACAATCGTTATTTTCTTAGCTCTATCCTATGTTGGAGTAACGACTTTATTAGCTTTTGTATAACAAATTAATGATTGATCGGAAAAATATTGGATTTTGGATTAAGGGAGTGAGTCACGAATGAGTAAAGGTAAGGTAATTATTGTCGGCGGCGGTTTAGCTGGCTTAATGGCAACGATTAAGGTTGCAGAAACAGGAACGCCTGTAGAGTTGTTTTCTCTTGTTCCAGTTAAACGCTCTCACTCGGTTTGTGCCCAGGGTGGTATTAATGGAGCAGTAAATACCAAAGGTGAAGGCGATTCGACATGGATTCACTTTGATGACACCGTTTATGGCGGGGACTTCTTGGCTAACCAGCCGCCAGTAAAAGCGATGTGTGATGCAGCACCAGGTATTATTCACTTAATGGACCGTATGGGCGTTATGTTTAACCGTACACCAGAAGGACTATTGGACTTCCGCCGTTTCGGGGGAACACAATTTCACCGGACAGCATTTGCAGGCGCTACGACTGGTCAACAGTTGCTTTATGCTTTAGACGAACAAGTTCGCCGCGAAGAAGTAGCTGGTTTGGTAACGAAATACGAAGGCTGGGAATTCCTAGGTTCTGTCGTTGATGACGATGGTGTGTGCCGTGGAATTGTGGCTCAAAATTTAAAAACAATGGAAATTAAGTCTTTCTCAGGAGATGCCGTCATCATGGCAACCGGCGGCCCTGGTATTATCTTTGGAAAATCTACAAACTCAGTTATTAATACAGGTTCAGCAGCATCGATTGTGTATCAGCAAGGTGCTTATTACGCTAACGGTGAAATGATCCAAATCCATCCAACAGCCATTCCTGGTGACGATAAGCTTCGCCTCATGAGTGAATCTGCTCGTGGTGAGGGTGGCCGTATCTGGACATATAAAGATGGGAAACCATGGTATTTCTTAGAGGAGAAATATCCAGCTTACGGAAACCTGGTACCACGTGATATCGCCACTCGCGAAATTTTTGACGTTTGTGTTAATCAAAAACTCGGAGTCAATGGCGAAAACATGGTATACCTCGATCTTTCTCATAAGGATCCACATGAATTAGATATTAAACTTGGCGGGATTATTGAAATTTATGAAAAATTCATGGGTGATGATCCCCGTAAAGTTCCAATGAAAATCTTCCCTGCTGTTCACTATTCAATGGGTGGACTTTGGGTTGATTATGACCAAATGACAAGCATCCCTGGTCTATTTGCAGCGGGTGAATGTGATTATTCTCAGCATGGTGCGAACCGTTTAGGTGCCAATTCCTTGCTTTCAGCCATTTATGGCGGAATGGTTGTAGGACCAAACGTAGTTAAATATATCAAAGGCTTGGAGAAGAGTTCCGATGCAGTTTCTTCTAGCGTATTTGACCGACATGTTAAAGAACAAGAAGATAAGTGGAATTCAATTATGTCCCTAAATGGAAATGAAAATGCTTATGTTCTTCATAAAGAGCTTGGAGAATGGATGACAGATAATGTGACGGTTGTTCGTCATAACGACAGGCTATTAAAGACAGATGAGAAAATTCAGGAACTTCTAGAACGTTACCAAAACATCAATATTAATGATACATCCAAATGGAGCAACCAAGGGGCAGCCTTTACTCGTCAACTTCAAAACATGCTGCAATTGGCTCGTGTTATTACAATTGGTGCATACAACCGGAATGAGAGCCGTGGTGCTCATTATAAGCCTGACTTCCCTAAACGTAATGATGAGGAATTCTTAAAAACGACAATGGCAAAATTTGTTGACAGTTCATCAGCACCGGCTTTCCATTATGAAGATGTTGATGTTTCATTGATCAAGCCACGCGAACGCAATTACGCAAAAAGTTAAGGGGGAGTAGGAAGAATGTCTGAAGCTAAAAAGGTTAAATTTATTATTTCACGTCAGGATAACGAAAATACTGCTCCTTACGAGGAGGAATTTGAGGTTCCTTATCGTCCGAATATGAATGTCATCTCGGCGTTAATGGAAATTCGTAAAAACCCTGTAAACACAAAAGGACAAGATTCGACCCCAGTTACTTGGGATATGAACTGTCTTGAAGAAGTTTGCGGTGCATGTTCAATGGTCATCAACGGGAAGCCTCGTCAATCCTGTTCAGCACTTGTAGACCAATTGGAGCAGCCGATTCGATTAGCTCCGATGAAAACTTTCCCAGTGGTACGTGACTTGCAGGTTGACCGGAGCAGAATGTTTGATGCCTTAAAGAAAGTGAAAGCATGGATCCCGATTGATGGTACCTATGATTTGGGCCCAGGTCCACGTATGCCTGAGACAAAACGTCAATGGGCTTATGAGCTTTCAAAATGTATGACATGTGGTGTTTGCCTTGAGGCATGCCCGAACGTAAACAGCAAATCAAACTTTATTGGGGCACAGCCGCTTTCTCAAGTTCGTCTTTTCAATGCCCATCCAACTGGTGCAATGAATAAGGCAGAAAGACTTGAAGCGATTATGGGCGACGGCGGACTTGCAAACTGTGGTAACTCACAGAACTGTGTTCAATCTTGTCCGAAAGGTATTCCGTTGACTACCTCAATTGCTGCATTAAATCGTGATACAACCATTCAAGCCTTCAGAAGCTTCTTTGGAAGCGACCACGCATAGAATTGCGGAAGACTTTTCGTTTTATTAAAATGTGATTCAAAAAACCTTCTTTTCTATCATCGAAAAGAAGGTTTTTTGTCGTATAAGGGTAATAATTGCAATGGTTCTTTCAGTAGTGATTTGTTATACTCTTATTAATAACGTTAGTTCGTTGAAAAAGGAAGGTACATACTGGTGAAATCTAAATTTCCGCTGTTAATTATTCTTACTGGATTAATTTTAGTAGGTATCGGACTCTGGCAATTTATTGATGTGAAAACGCAAACACATGCTTCACTCAAGCAGGCTAAGGAACTAATTGCAGACCAGCCTGAGAATGCCCCTAAAAAGAGGGATGTAAACAGCAAGCGGCCAGAAATGGGGGAGACAGTCGGTCTTTTAGCCATTCCAAAGATCAAAGCAGAGTTAGCAATCATCGAAGGAACCGACCCCGATGATCTCGAAAAAGGTGTCGGCCATTATAAAGGAGCCTATTACCCTGGTGATCAAGGACAAATTGTTCTTTCCGGACATCGAGACACCGTGTTTCGTAAATTAGGGGAACTTGAGATTGGCGATTCACTGAAGATGGAAATGCCGTATGGATCCTATACTTATGAAATAATTGATACCAAAATTGTTAAGTCTGATGATACGAGCATTATTACGCTCCAGAATAATAAAGAGGAACTAATCTTAACAACCTGTTACCCGTTTAGTTATATAGGAAATGCCCCAAAACGATACATTATTTATGCAAAGCCCAAAAACTCCTAATCGCTAGGAGTTTTTTTTATAAAAACGAATCATCTGTTTGTAAATATAGTCACTACATTAGAACTGTTCACATAAGATATGTTGACTAAATATATACCCACCCCGTGTTCATACTGGCGAAGGCAAGGAGGGTTACAGTACTTGAAGGAGAATGTTTATAATCACAAGCCGTTACTCACCAAACGAGAAAGAGAAGTATTCGAGTTATTAGTACAAGACAAAACAACGAAAGAAATCGCTGGTGAATTATTTATAAGCGAAAAAACGGTTCGGAATCACATTTCAAATGCCATGCAAAAGCTTGGTGTAAAGGGGCGTTCTCAAGCAGTTGTAGAGCTCCTTCGAATGGGAGAGCTAGAACTTTAATTATGACCGGCATCCTCTTGGGGAGGCCGGTTTAATTTTGAATAGATAGCCATAAAAAAGGTAAGCAAACGAAATGCTTACCCTTTTGTCTACAATGCAGATCAGTGATACTTGAAAAATACTTTTATGCTTACTTGAAAGCAGGTATTCTAAACCACCATTTTAGCCGAGAAGTAGTATGACTAAATAAGAATACTGCTCTAATCCCCATAATAATCACAGTTGAGAATAAGCTAAAGAGAATATTCAAAGTATATCCCTCCACATTGAAGATTCGTGTTAAAAAGTAACACTAAGATTATTGTTAATCTAGGAAATAATTTTATTCGGATTGTGTGTGATAACAAATCACGAATTCGGTGCGAAATTGTCAATGAAAAGTAAATTTGTTACAAAAATTGCGAATAAATCTTCATAAATAAATTGATAATCTAGTTATAGACATTTAAAATAAACCTAGGATAAAAGAAATAATGCTTTTATCTCATAAAAGGATGTTTTTCTTGGAATACAAACAAGTGCAAACAGAACTGGCGGGTTATATTGGGAGAACACTCCGTGAAAACTTCGGGAAAGGTCCCGAATCTGTTTATGTTTCCTATAATCACACGATACTGATTTGTGGATTTGGATTTTTATCGCGATAAAAGTGTAATCGTACTAATATTATCACCAACTGCATAAAGGCGGAAGTGAACTAGACAATTTCAATTGAGCTAGACATAAGCCAAGATGGGATGACTCCTATCTTGGCTTTTATTTTATGGTGGAAGGAATAGATAAATAGAGATGGGCAGTTCAATAAAAGCAGCTAATAATGGATCAATTAAAACGAATATAGAAGAGGAATTAGAAAAACGTGAAGAGTCCTATCGGGATTTAGTTGACAATTCACCTGACGCCGTAATCATTGCCTATGAAGATGACATTCTTTTTATAAATGAAACGGGTGCAAGGTTATTTGGAGCATCAAACAAAGAAGAAATTCAACAAAAGAAAATAGTCGATCTCATTCATCCTGATTATCATAGGCGTATTAAAGAACGGGTGGAAATAGTTACGCGTGGGGATGCAACAGACTTTTTTGAATATAAATTGATCAGGTTAGATGGCACTGTGTTTGAGGCGGAAGTAAAAGGAATTCCCACGATATTTCAAAATAAACCAGCAAGGCATGTTATTATCAGGGATATAACTGATCGAAAAAAAACACTAGAACTATTACTAAATGCTGAGAAATTAAATGTAGCTGGCCAACTGGCAGCAGGGATTGCCCATGAAGTACGAAATCCACTCACTGCGATTAAAGGGTTTCTTCAATTAATGGAAACTAAGCTAAATGGCCATAAATCATACTTTGATATTATTCAATCGGAAATTGATAGAATAGAACTCATTCTCAGTGAGTTATTGATACTCGCAAAACCACAAGATCTAAAGTTTGAGCCTGTGCTTTTACAAACATTGATTGAAGAAGTGAAAACGCTGATTGATACCCAGGCAATTATGAATAATGTGCAGATTGAATTTGTTAATGATTGTGGAAAATTAAACATCAACGGCGATAAAAATCAACTAAAACAAGTGCTTATAAATTTTTTAAAAAATGCGATTGAAGCGATGCCGAATGGCGGGATGATCACTATTGAGCTGAAGAAGCACGGTTATAATCAAGTAAAGATGCTAATTAAAGATACAGGAAGTGGAATGCCGCAACATGTATTAAAACGAGTCGGGGAACCATTTTTTACAACAAAAGAGAGCGGCACTGGATTAGGAATTATGAATTCCAAACAAATTGTTGAAAATCACCATGGGACCGTTCATTTTTGGAGCGATGAAAAAGGAACGCTAATCGAAGTGATACTGCCGATTAATGGAGATAAGATTGAAAGGTCAAAACAGAGGGGGAGGGGTTTTTCGAAAAAATGGTAAATAAAATAGGCAGGAGTTTTAATAAAGACTAAAATAGGAGGGCTGAGAACAACCTTCCTATTTTTGTTGAGTATTCTATTATTCCGGTGACTTGGTATAACTATATTCTAATTCATCTGTTTTTTCGTTGTAATTGACCTGTAAATCATGTCCATTAAAAAACCACAAGTCCCTTTCTTCAACATAAAACCACATGCCCTCTGATTCGAATTTAGTTATTATATCGATTGGCTCGTTATCTACTGTGAAACCGAGCGAGAAACCTTCTTGCACAGGGCTGTTTCCATAAACCTTTGGATAAAACTTCACCTTATCACCTGTTTTTAACTCTACTTCGTCTTTAAACCACTTTAGTGCTGTCTTGCTGATTACAATTTCCATTCTTTTCTCACCTTTGGTTGATTATTCTAATTTCTATTTTATTATACTCTAAAGTGTCTCAAACTAATATTTCTAATAGTTTCAACTTGAATTTTTAGCGAAAAAAGTAGAAAATAAGGTAAGTATTTAGATATTTAATTTTTGAACAATATGTTTAAATAGATATGGTCTTGAGGAGAAGAGAAGCTTTTTATAGGAGTGTTATGAGATGAAACACGAAAATTCACTAGAAGCAAATGGTGACATTGTTGCCAATATTGAGAAGGATTTACGCTACATCTCTGGAATCATCAAGCAAAAAGGAAGAGAAATGCTTAGTAATTATACGATTACTCCACCGCAATTCATTGCATTGCAGTGGCTCTTTGAAGATGGTGATATGACAATCGGGGAGCTCTCTAATAAGATGTATTTGGCATGCAGTACGACGACAGATCTTGTTGATCGAATGGAGAAAAATTTACTTGTAGAGCGGGTAAAAAATCCAAACGATCGTCGGGTTGTCAGAATTCATCTACTTGAAGAGGGCAAGCGAATCATTGATGAAGTGATTAAAAAGCGTAAAGTCTATTTAGAAGAAGTGTTGGTCGATTTCTCATCTGAAGAAATTCAACTTCTTCAAAAAAGCTTAACGAAATTGCATCAGGAAATGCGTTAAAAGAGGCGATAAGTTTGAAACAAGCAATTGGTGTTATTGATTCCGGCGTTGGCGGATTAACTGTTGCCAAAGAGGTAATCAGACAGCTTCCAAATGAGAAAATCATCTATTTGGGGGATACCGCACGTTGCCCATATGGTCCGAGAACAACAAAGGAAGTAAAGAGGTTCACTTGGGAAATGACCTCTTTTTTATTAGAAAAGAAGATTAAGATGCTCGTTATTGCCTGTAATACGGCAACAGCTGCGGCACTAGACGAGATTCGTAAGGAATTGTCCATCCCAGTCTTAGGGGTAATTAATCCTGGAGCACGGGCGGCAATCAAAAAGACAAAAAACTACCGTGTCGGAATTATCGGCACAGAAGGTACAGTAAAAAGTGGTGCTTATGAAAGAGCCTTGAAATCATTAAATAGCCGGCTTTTTGTCAAAGCACATGCTTGTCCAAAATTTGTCCCTCTTGTAGAGAGTGATGAATTTGGTGGGCCGATTGCGGAAAGAATTGTCGACGATGCCTTAAGGCCTATGCAGAATCAGAACCTGGATACCCTTATTTTAGGCTGCACCCATTACCCATTGCTTGAGCCCGTCATAAAAAATGTCATGGGTGAGTCTGTAAGCGTAATTAGCTCTGGTGATGAGACCGCTCGAGAAATAAGTGCAATCCTCCAATATAATGGGTTACTTGATTCGTGTGAAGAAGAACCAGATCATGAATTTTACACAACCGGTTCAAGGCGGATATTTTCAAAAATCGCCTCACAATGGCTGGGGAATCCAATTAACAATGTGCAAAAGATCAAGCTATAAGTCGAGCCTTCTTTAAATAAGAGGCTCGTTTTTTTTTTTTTTTTTTGCTGAATAAACGATGGTGTCCACCAGCCGGGGACATTTGTGCACGCGTGGTGCCTGACACCATTTTTACAATTTATGTTATTTTTTAAAATATTGTTCTATTTTTCTTGTGTAAGTCGGTCTAATTTCTCTCTAGGCTCGTATACATGTTAGTACAAACTGTCTTAGGGGGAAATAGTTATGTCTAAAAATAAAGCAAAGATCCTTATGTCGACTGTGCTTACTTCAACAGTTCTACTGTCAGGTTGTGGATTATTAGGGTCGGAAACACAAAAGAAAATTGATCCACCAAAGAGTACGACGATTGCAGAAAAAACAACCAGTAAGGAACCGACGGCTAAAGAAACGGCTAAGCAAGAAAACACAGTCAAAACGGAGCTCTATCTGGTTGATAAAGATGGCTATGTTGTACCGCAAACATTGGACCTACCGAAAACAACATCAGTTGCTAAACAGGCCCTTGAATATTTAGTGGCGAATGGACCTGTTACAGATCAATTACCAAATGATTTTCGAGCAGTCCTCCCAGAGGACACAGATCTGTCTGTGAATATTGATAAAGATGGCGTCGCCACGGTTAATTTTTCAAAAGAGTTTAAGAATTACCAAGCTGAAGATGAGATGAAGATCCTCCAATCGGTCACTTGGACGCTGACTCAGTTTGATAATGTTAAAACCGTTAAGCTAAAAATGAACGGTCATGATTTAACGGAAATGCCTGTTAATGGAACACCAATAAGTGAAAACCTCTCAAGAGCCACCGGTATCAACTATGATACAGCGGATGTTACTGATATCACCAATACCAAACCAGTAACTGTCTATTATATTGGTGGTGAGGAAGGCTCCTACTATTATGTACCTGTGACGCGCCGGGTTAGCAACACTGAGAAAGATCCCTATGTAGCTGTCGTCAATGAATTAATAAAAGGACCTAGTGAGAAATCACCACTCGTATCTGAATTTATGTCAGATGTTAAACTCCTAGAGGCGCCAAAGTACGAGGACGGACAAGTAACCTTGAACTTTAATGAGAATATTTTTGGCAGCTTTGAAGAAAAGGAAATATCACAAAATTTACTAGATGCACTCGTGCTTTCCTTAACGGAACAAGAGGGTGTTGAAAAAGTGGCTGTTCAAGTAAATGGCAAGGCAGACATCAAAAATGACAGTGGCAAAAAATTAACTGAACCAGTAACTCGACCAGAAAAAGTCAATACAGGTAGTTTTTAAAAAAAAATTATTTGTTATACTATATAGTGACCAAGAAAGAGGTTGGCTTTAAGCCCGCCTCTTCTTTATTTGGTATAAGTAAAATTCATGTACCAATTTTAAAATGCTTTACAAAGTTGAAGGAGGTAGTATTTGTGCGTGTTGATGGAAGAGAGCCGCTCCAACTAAGGCCCATACATATTGAACCAAATTATTTAATGCACCCTGAAGGTTCTGTCCTTATTTCTGTTGGTAATACGAAAGTAATTTGTGCTGCAAGTATTGAAGAGAGAGTTCCTCATTTTATGAGAGGGGAAGGCAAAGGCTGGATTACTGCCGAGTATTCGATGCTGCCAAGGGCGACAGAAACAAGAAACATTCGCGAATCATCAAAAGGGAAGGTCTCTGGCCGGACAATGGAAATTCAACGATTAATCGGGCGTGCCCTTAGAGCAGTTGTCGATTTAGGGGCGTTAGGTGAAAAAACCGTTTGGATCGATTGTGACGTGATCCAAGCGGATGGCGGGACACGAACAGCCTCGATCACCGGTGCATTTGTGGCGATGACCCTCGCTTTAAATTCTTTAGCAGAGAAAAAGTCGTTTGCAAGGTTTCCGATTACGGATTATTTAGCGGCAACAAGTGTGGGGATTTTACAAAATAACCAAACTGTTCTTGACTTAAATTATGCCGAAGATTCTAAGGCACAGGTCGATATGAATGTGGTCATGACTGGAAATGGCGAATTTGTTGAACTGCAGGGAACGGGTGAGGAATCAACATTCTCCTACGAGCAACTTCAAGGTCTGCTTAGCGCTGCTCAAACTGGGCTTACGGACCTATTTGAACGACAAAAAGAGGTTCTAGGTGAAGAGATTACCCGAAAAATAGAATCACGAAGACAAAAATAAGGGGCGATTGTGAGTGAAAGAAGTAATTATTGCGACGAAAAATCCTGGAAAGGCGAGGGAATTTGAGCATATCTTTGCATCAAGAGGGATCGAAGTCCGAACCTTGCTTGATTTTCCTGAAATCCCGGACGTAGACGAAACGGGCTCAACCTTTGAAGAAAATGCGATCTTGAAGGCGGAAGCTGTCTCCCAAGCACTTGGTAAAATGGTGATTGGCGACGATTCTGGCTTAATGGTGGACGCGCTTGAAGGAAGACCAGGAATCTATTCAGCACGCTATGCTGGGGAACAAAAAAATGACCAGAACAATACAGATAAAGTCATGTCAGAATTAAAAGGACTTCCAGAGGAAAAGCGATCCGCACGATTCTACTGTGCTTTAGCTGTCGCTGTTCCAGGTCAAGAAACCATAACGGTGTCAGGCACCTGTGAAGGTCGTATTCTTGAAGAACAAAGAGGTACCAATGGATTTGGCTATGATCCTGTTTTTTATGTGCCTGAGAAAGGTCTAGCCATGGCTGAATTATCATCAGATGAAAAAAATAAAATCAGCCACCGTGCGAATGCTTTGAAGAAGCTCGATGTGGTCTTGGATTCTATTTTAGAAAGAGCGGAGAAGTAATGAGTAAGGTTTTAGTGGTTAGTGATAGCCATGGGTTGACGAAAGAACTCAATGTTTTAAGAGAAAGGCATTCTGAAGATGTTGATTTAATGATTCATTGTGGCGATTCGGAATTGATGCCTGATGATCAGGCGATATCTGGTTATATAACGGTAAGGGGAAATTGTGATTTCGGCAGCGGATATCCGTTGGAGACAATGGCTGAGGCGGCGGGGAAGAAATTCTTCGTTACTCATGGGCATCTTTATTCAGTAAAATCTTCTTTGATGAATATTAAATATAAAGCACAGGAAGTAAACGCCGATATCGTATGTTTTGGCCACTCGCATGTCCTTGGTGCGGAAGTGATAGATGGTACCTTATTTTTAAATCCAGGCAGCATTCGATTGCCAAGGGAACGCGTAGAAAAAACCTATGTTATTCTTGATTTACAGGATGAGAAAGTTAAAATGTCAGTGTTTGAAGCGGATGGACGGGAAATTTCAGAGCTTGCCAGTGAATTTGTCCTTCGATAAATGAGAGGGAGATTTCCTCTCCCTTTTATTTTTTTAAAAAAATAATAGAAAGTCTGTTGACTTTTTGATATTACGGTAATATAATAAATCTTGTCTTAAACAACTTATATGTCCCAGTAGCTCAGCTGGATAGAGCAACGCCCTTCTAAGGCGTGGGTCGGGAGTTCGAATCTCTCCTGGGACGCTATACTACATAGTAGAAAAAAACTCACTTTTATAAGTGAGTTTTTTTCTGTTTATTAGTTGTTAAAACAAAATTTATAGTTCTATATGACCGTAAAGGTGATGGGACTTAGATTTCGGTCACATAAAGGGGCTCTATGTAAACTTAAGGGTGATGAGACCAAGTTTAAGGTCACGTATATTCAAATTCAACGAATAGAAATCAGTCACCATTGCTGGTGAGTTTTTTTTGCCTTCTATTTATGCTAAACTATTTTCCAAGACTATCATAAGGACGGATTTTATGAAAAAACGGGAACCTGTGAAAAGAATAGATAATGTGATCTTTTTTCCCGGACTTGAAAAAAGATTAACTGACAAAGGTCTGGAAAACCTTGAAAAGAAAAAATTCAACGAAGCGATAAACCTTTTGGAAGAAGCCAGAGAACATGATCCTGACAATGACGAAATATTGATTGGTTTGGTTCTGGCTTATTTTGAAGCATCTTCTTTTCAAAAAGCAAAAGCACTTGCCAAAGAAATGCTTCATAAAGGAATTGGGGACTATTTGCAAATGGTCGATCTCTATTTGACGGTCCTGATCCAGCTTCATGAATACCAGGAAATTGTAGCAACAATAGAAGTCTTATTAGAAGAAAAAGAGATTCCGCCTGAAAAACATGACCACTTTTTAACCATCCTGCAATTCAGCCGGAGAATGGCAGAAAACCGTCAACCAGACCCAGACCCAGACACAGACACAGAATCAAATACATATGACATCACCCCAGAGAAAACAAACGTTCATGAACTAAACCTTTTTTCGATTGATAATCTAAACGAACAAATGCTCCTCGTTTCGAGCTTGGCTGAGAAAAACATTCGCCCCTACCTCCCTGAGATTGCCGAATATTTAGCAGCAGAAGCAGGTCATCCATTCCTTAAAACAATCCTGTTATCTCTTTTAAAAGAACAGGAAATTGATAGAGAATTATCTGTCATGAAATTTGAGATGGAGAAAAAAGTTATTCCAACACATCTTCCAGAAGTTAGGGAAGAACCAAGATTGAAAGAGGTAAAGGCTTTATTAGAGGCTCGATTGGAAAGTGAAAATCCCGTTCTTTTTGAAAACAGCTTCAGAATGGCAGAGCGAAATTTTTTTATAAGCTATCCTATCGAATTGCAGCCGAAAAGCACTGCTGCTTGGGCTGCAGCTTTTCACCACTTGGCCGAATATTACCTTGGCATGGACACAGAGCTACATTACTTGTCCGGAGAATATGAAGTTCAAGTGGAGGAAATAGAAGAAGCTATCGCGATGATTGAGGTAATTGAGAAAATTTCTTATCCTAATATATAGGCTTCGCTGTTGAAAGAAAACAAACCTATGTTATAATGTAGTGGTTGCATTGTGTAAAAAACACATTTAAAAGAAGGATAATAGCTTGATGGACAAGTTATTTCCAAACTCAAATTCGTTACGAATGATATGAGAATAGATTGTTGGAGGGAAAATGTATGTCAACAAAATGGGAAAAACTAGAAGGTAACCGTGGCGTTCTTACGGTTGAAGTAAGTGCGGAAAAAGTAAATGAAGGACTAACTGCGGCTTTTAACAAAGTTGTTAAGCAAGTAAATGTTCCAGGCTTCCGTAAAGGAAAAATGCCTCGTCAAATGTTTGAAAAGCGTTTTGGTGTAGAATCACTTTATCAAGATGCATTAGATATTCTTCTTCCAGAAGCATACGGAAGTGCAATTGACGAAACAGGCATCGAGCCAATCGACCGTCCAGATATCGACATCGAACAAATGGAAAAAGGCAAAGAACTTATCTTCAAAGCTACTGTTCAAGTAAAGCCTGAAGTAACATTAGGCGAATACAAAGGATTAGAAGTAGAAGCACTCGATACAAACGTTACTGACGAAGACGTTGCTAACGAACTAAAAACTCTTCAAGAGCGTCAAGCTGAGCTTGTAGTTAAAGAAGAAGGCACAATTGAAAATGGTGATACTGTAGTTCTAGATTTCGAAGGATTCGTTGATGGCGAAGCGTTCGAAGGTGGAAAAGCTGAAAACCATTCACTTGAAATTGGTTCAGGATCTTTCATCCCTGGCTTTGAAGAGCAATTAGTAGGTTTGGCTACTGGCGAATCTAAAGACGTGGAAGTAACATTCCCTGAAGAATATCATGCAGCTGAGCTTGCTGGTAAACCTGCAGTATTCAAAGTAACGATTCATGAGATTAAAGGTAAAGAACTTCCTGCATTAGATGACGAGTTTGCTAAAGATGTGGATGATGAAGTTGAAACATTAGACGCACTTAAAGAGAAAATCAAAACTCGTTTAGAAAACAGCAAAAAGCACGAAGCTGAGCATCAGTTACGTGATACAGTTGTTGAAAAAGCTGCTGCAAATGCAGAAGTGGAAATTCCAGATGTAATGGTCAACAGCGAAGTAAACCGTATGCTTCAAGAATTCGAACAACGCTTACAAATGCAAGGTATGAACCTTGAACTTTACTTCCAATTCTCAGGTCAAGACGAAAATGCCTTACGTGAGCAAATGAAGGAAGAAGCTGTAATTCGCGTTCGTACGAACTTAACATTAGAAGCGATTGCTAAGGCTGAAAACCTTGAAGTAACTGACGAAGAAGTTGATGCAGAACTTGAGAATATGGCTGGAATGTACAACATGACCGTTGATAGCATTAAACAAGCATTAGGCGGACTTGAAGGTATCAAATCAGACCTTAAACTTAAAAAAGCAGTTGACTTTATTGTTGAAAACAAGAAGTAATGTTTAAAATATTGCAAGGCACGATTTGAATCGTGCCTTGTTTTATACATTTTTTCAATTACATATTATAATAAGAAGTGGGAACATTTTTAACAATGGGCAGGAAAACAAGTTAGACATAGCGAATAAACAATAAATAATTTCCAGACAGGTTTGAGATTTATTTTCCTCATATTGGTTAAGATTAATGAGTACATAAGTTTTTAAAATGAATCACACTTTACAAAATGAGAGTTCTGAAAAACATATTTACCCTAAGCTTTTTATTTCCAGTCCATTGGCTTTATGTGTTACAATGCTTCATACATACTATTCAATTATTAGAAAAAGACTCGAATTTTGGTTGTGTGATTCGCAAGAACCACTAGGATTTTAACACGTTTTAAGGGGTGAAAGGATTGTTTAAATTTAATGATGAAAAAGGACAATTAAAGTGTTCCTTCTGTGGTAAAACGCAGGACCAAGTTCGTAAACTGGTTGCCGGGCCAGGAGTTTACATATGTGACGAATGTATTGAACTTTGCACCGAAATCGTTGAGGAAGAACTTGGAACAGAAGAAGAAGTAGAATTTAAAGATGTACCAAAGCCAAAAGAAATTTGTGAAATTCTTGACGAATATGTTATTGGTCAAGATCAAGCAAAGAAGTCTCTTTCTGTTGCGGTTTACAATCACTATAAGCGCATCAATTCTAATAGCAAAATAGATGATGTTGAGCTTGCAAAGAGTAATATTTGTATGATTGGACCAACAGGAAGCGGTAAAACTTTACTAGCCCAAACACTGGCACGTATTCTGAATGTACCTTTTGCGATTGCGGATGCAACTTCCCTTACCGAAGCTGGATATGTTGGGGAAGATGTTGAAAACATTTTATTAAAATTAATTCAATCTGCTGATTATGATGTTGAAAAGGCAGAAAAAGGAATTATTTATATTGATGAAATTGATAAAATCGCACGTAAATCCGAAAATCCTTCGATTACAAGGGATGTTTCTGGTGAAGGTGTTCAACAAGCATTATTAAAAATTCTTGAAGGTACGGTTGCAAGTGTTCCACCACAAGGGGGAAGAAAACACCCGCATCAAGAATTTATCCAAATCGATACAACGAATATTCTATTTATCTGCGGCGGAGCATTTGACGGGATTGAACCGATTATTAAGCGTCGTTTAGGCCAAAAAGTTATCGGTTTTGGTTCAGATATTAAGCAGCAGGAAGTGGGACAAAAAGAACTTCTTTCAAAAGTATTACCTGAAGACCTATTACGATTTGGATTAATTCCTGAATTTATTGGGCGTCTTCCTGTAATCGCTAGTCTTGAGCAATTAGACGAAGCAGCATTAATTGAAATTTTAACTAAGCCAAAAAATGCGCTTGTTAAACAATATCAAAAAATGCTTGAAATCGACGAGGTTGAACTTCAATTTGAAGAAGGCGCATTGACTGAAATTGCCAAAAAGGCAATTGAACGCAAAACCGGCGCCCGTGGTTTACGTTCGATTATTGAAGGAATTATGCTCGATGTTATGTTTGACCTACCTTCACGTGATGACATTACTAAGTGTGTCATTACTAAAGAAACGGTCATTAACAACAGTGTTCCAAAACTTCTTTTGGAAGATGGAACCGTGGTCGCTGAAGAAAAATCTGCATAATAATTGACGAAGACTCGGCTTAAGCCGGGTCTTTTCTAGTTGTATCGTCTCTCCGAACAGTTTCTTACAATTTGTGGTTTATTCCACCCGCCTGCAGGAAATACTTATTAATATATATTTAGTAATAAGTTGAAATGCAGGAGGGAAATGTATGAGTTGGACGGGGATTGCCTTATTTATACAGCTATTTTTCGGAATCATCATTGGGCTGTATTTTTGGAATTTGCTGAGGAATCAGCGGACACAAAAAGTATCCATTGATCGGGAATCCCGGAAGGAAATGGAACAGCTTCGCAAAATGAGATCCATTTCACTTACAGAACCATTAGCTGAAAAAGTTCGGCCTACAAGCTTTCAAGACATTGTCGGCCAAGAAGATGGAATCAAATCATTAAAAGCAGCACTATGTGGACCAAACCCGCAGCATGTGATCATTTATGGACCGCCAGGAATTGGAAAAACAGCAGCTGCACGCCTCGTATTAGAAGAAGCGAAAAAAAATCGTAAATCACCATTTAAACCTGAATCTGTGTTTATCGAACTAGACGCAACAACGGCACGATTTGATGAAAGAGGTATAGCCGACCCCTTAATTGGTTCCGTTCATGACCCAATCTATCAAGGTGCCGGAGCGATGGGACAAGCAGGAATTCCACAGCCGAAACAAGGGGCAGTTACCAACGCCCATGGCGGTGTCTTGTTTATCGATGAAATCGGAGAATTACATCCGATTCAAATGAATAAGCTGTTAAAAGTATTAGAGGATCGCAAGGTCTTCCTGGAAAGTGCGTATTACCACGAGGAAAATAACCAAATCCCAACGCATATCCATGATATTTTTAAAAATGGACTTCCTGCTGATTTTCGTTTAATCGGCGCGACAACAAGAACGCCGAGTGAAATCCCGCCTGCGATTCGATCGCGCTGTATGGAGGTATTCTTTAGGGACTTAAATCAGGAAGAAATTGTGGAAATTGCCAATAATGCCGCGAAGAAAGTTAACCTTCAAATAAGCGAACTTGGTGTGAATACCATCGCAAACTATGCAAGAAATGGCCGTGAAACAGTCAATTTGATTCAAATCGCGGCAGGATTAGCGATTACGGAAGACCGTAATTTTATCAAGGATGAAGATATTGAGTGGGTCATTCATGCTAGTCAAATGTCACCAAGAATGGAAAGAAAGATTAATGATATTTCTCATGTCGGACTTATCAATGGACTGGCAGTCTATGGTCCGAATTCAGGCGCATTACTAGAAATAGAAGTGACTGTGATCCCAGCAAAAGATAAAGGATCGATCAATATTACTGGAATTGTAGATGAAGAAAGTATTGGCGGACAAGGGAAATCGATTCGTCGGAAGAGTATGGCGCGCGGTTCGATTGAAAACGTTATTACTGTTTTACGATCAATGGGTGTACCAGCAAATGACTATGATATCCATGTGAATTTCCCAGGTGGTGTTCCCATTGACGGTCCATCCGCCGGAATCGCAATGGCTACGGGGATTTATTCCGCTATTTATAAAATTCCAATAGATAACACTGTGGCGATGACAGGAGAAATAAGCATCCATGGAAATGTAAAGCCGATTGGCGGTGTCTATCCAAAGGTGAAGGCAGCGAAAAAAGCTGGAGTAAAAACGGTGATCATCCCAGAAGAAAACATGCAGACAATCCTTAAAGAAATTGACGGGATCAATATTATTCCCGTTACCCATCTGCATGAAGTATTTGAGATTGCCCTAGTAAATGACTATCAGAAAATGGATGCGATCCCTGCATCGATTGAACTATCAAAAAAAGAAAGTATCTAACGAAAAACTTCGGTTTGTGGTTCAATAGGCAAACCGAAGTTTTTTATTGCATATTATTTCATGTGAGAATTCTAACAGGAACAGAGAAAGAATTCTTTATGTTTGGGGAAAATAAAGTCATGCTGAAAATGAGGTTTCATACACCTTCTCTAAAAATAGACACTTAAAAATAAATAGGATAGAATTGTACAAAGACCATTCTGATTTTACAGTAAAAAAATGATTTGCATGTGGAGGTGCAGTATTTTGACGAAAAAGAACGAATTGATCGTCCCCCTCCTGCCGCTTCGAGGATTGCTCGTCTATCCGACTATGGTCCTTCATTTAGATGTAGGACGTGAACGATCAGTACAAGCACTTGAAAAAGCAATGGTAGATGACCATTTAATATTCTTAACCACTCAAAAGGAAGTTTCGATTGATGACCCTTCTGAGGAGGATTTATACACGATTGGAACGTTAACGAAAGTTAAACAAATGCTTAAACTGCCAAACGGTACGATAAGAGTATTGGTTGAAGGATTAAATCGCGGGGAAATCGTTTCATTTCACGATGAAGAAGACCACTATGCTGTTACGATTATTACCCACGAAGACCCGGATACGAAAGATGTCGAAGACCAAGCCTTAATGAGAACGATGCTTGATTATTTCGAGCAATACATAAAATTATCGAAAAAGATCTCTGCAGAAACTTATGCTTCCGTTGCAGATATTGAAGAACCTGGCAGAATGGCGGATATCATCTCCTCCCATTTACCAATCAAGCTGAAGGAAAAGCAAGAAATCCTTGAAACGACAGATATTAAAGAACGAGTAAACAAAGTAATTGACACCATTCATAACGAAAAAGAAGTCCTGAATTTAGAAAAAAAGATTGGTCAGCGTGTCAAGCGTTCCATGGAAAGGACGCAAAAGGAGTATTATTTGCGTGAGCAAATGAAGGCGATCCAAAAGGAATTAGGCGATAAGGAAGGCAAAACTGGCGAAATTGCCGAACTGACCAAAAAAGTGGAGCAAGCAGGTATGCCCGAACATGTCCTTAAAGCCGCACAGAAGGAACTTGAACGTTATGAAAAGGTGCCGGCCAGTTCAGCAGAAAGTGCCGTTATTCGCAACTATATCGATTGGCTTATTTCCATCCCATGGTCGAATAAAACAGAGGATGACATTGATATTCTCCGGGCTGAAAAGATTTTAAATCAGGACCATTACGGACTTGAAAAAGTGAAGGAACGCGTCCTCGAATATTTAGCTGTTCAGAAGCTGACGAATTCGTTAAAAGGGCCAATCCTTTGTCTTGCAGGACCTCCTGGGGTTGGGAAAACAAGCCTTGCACGTTCGATTGCGACATCGCTCAATCGAAATTTTGTCCGCGTTTCACTTGGCGGCGTGCGCGATGAATCTGAAGTTCGTGGACATCGCAGAACCTATGTTGGGGCAATGCCAGGGCGAATCATCCAAGGAATGAAAAAAGCGGGTACAATTAACCCGGTCTTTTTACTCGATGAAATCGATAAAATGTCAAGTGATTTCCGTGGCGATCCATCAAGCGCCATGCTTGAAGTACTCGATCCTGAACAAAATAGTAACTTTAGCGACCATTATATAGAAGAAACCTATGATCTTTCCAAGGTTATGTTTATTGCGACTGCCAATAACCTATCCACGATTCCTGGTCCGCTTTTGGACCGAATGGAAATTATCACAATTGCGGGCTACACGGAGCTTGAAAAAGTCCATATTTGCCGGGATCATTTACTTCCAAAGCAGATTAAAGAAAATGGTCTTTCCAAAGGTATTCTTAAGGTCCGCGATGATGCGATTCTGAAAGTTGTTCGTTACTACACACGTGAAGCAGGGGTTCGAAGTTTAGAGCGTCAGATGGCAACACTTTGCCGGAAGACGGCAAAAATCATTGTTTCCGGTGAAAAGAAGCGTGTGATCATTACCGAAAAGAATATTGAAGAGTTTTTAGGAAAAACAAGATTCCACTATGGGATGGCCGAGGCCGAAGATCAGGTCGGAGTGGCAACTGGGTTAGCCTATACAACGGTGGGTGGAGACACTCTTCAGATTGAAGTTTCCTTAGCACCAGGTAAAGGGAAACTTGTGTTAACCGGAAAGCTTGGCGACGTAATGAAGGAATCAGCACAAGCGGCGTTTAGCTATATCCGATCCAAAGCCAAGGAACTAGGGATTGATGAGGATTTCCATGAAAAATATGATATCCACATTCACGTTCCAGAAGGTGCTGTTCCTAAGGATGGACCATCGGCCGGTATTACCATGGCAACGGCACTTGTATCAGCCTTGTCGGGCAGAGCCATTCGCCGAGAAGTAGGAATGACCGGAGAGATTACTTTAAGAGGCAGAGTTCTTCCAATTGGCGGCTTAAAAGAAAAAACACTTAGTGCCCATCGAGCGGGCTTAACAAAAATTATTCTTCCAAAGGATAATGAAAAAGATATTGATGATATTCCTGAAAGCGTTAGGAATGAACTGGATTTTGTCCTCGTTTCCCATGTGGACGAAGTCTTGAAGCATGCCCTGTTGGAAGGTGAAGTGAAATGAAGGTAGTCAGCTCAGAGATTGTCATCAGTGCAGTAAAGCCAGAACAATACCCGGAAACAGATTTACCTGAATTTGCGCTTGCAGGTCGTTCCAATGTCGGTAAGTCTTCTTTTATCAATAAAATGCTGAACCGAAAAGGTTTGGCGAGAATATCCTCCAAGCCAGGAAAAACACAAACGCTTAATTTCTATTTAATTAACGAAATGCTGCATTTTGTCGATGTTCCTGGTTATGGATACGCAAAGGTTTCAAAAACTGAACGGGCCGCATGGGGAAGAATGATTGAAACGTATTTTACATCGCGGGAGCAATTAAAAGCGGCGGTTCAAATTGTTGATCTTAGACATCCACCCTCAAAGGATGATGTCATGATGTATGATTTCTTAAAGCATCATGAAATTCCCTGTGTCATCATTGCTACCAAGGCAGATAAAATCCCCAAAGGGAAATGGCAAAAGCATTTAAAAATAGTAAGAGAAACCTTAGATCTTGATAAAAATGATCAAATGGTTCTATTCTCATCCGAAACTGGTTTAGGAAAAGATGAGGCTTGGTCTGTTCTACAGAGTTTTATGTAAAAAATAAACGCCTGGGCATAATAAAATGTACCCGATAGTGTAGACACTTATAAAAAAGTCTACCTATCGGGTACTTTTTTGTATAATTAAGAAAAAA